>JAUNXD010000003.1 GCA_030539985.1 Methanobrevibacter sp. | reverse complement strand
CAATTAATGGTAATAACCATTACATTGACGCCAATTATAAAGCGGACATATTCAATATTTATGGGTCAAATATAGTCATAAAAAACCTTATTTTTAAGAATGCTAATACTGCATTGTATATACATAACAATGATGAGGTCGAAACATCAAATGTGACTTTCATGAATTGCAATGGCCCAAATGCAAACAGCGCAGTGATTGTTAAGGAATCAGAATATATCAGCAATAATGACAAGTTTATAGACAATAACGCAGAACAGGGTTCCGCAATCTATGCCAGAGAGTCTAAATTGACCATTAGCAATGGATTATTTAAAACTCAAGATACAATTGGCTGGGGGTTAATCTATGCAATAGATTCAACATATATTGATATTATAAATACCACCTTTGTCAATACCACCTCTAAATATGCAACTGCAATTTATAATGAGGCCGGTACAACATATATTAAAAAATCAAGATTCATTAATTTACTTGCAACCTTTACAGCAGGATCC
The DNA here is from genome assembly GCA_030539985.1 of Methanobrevibacter sp. GTDB lineage: Archaea > Methanobacteriota > Methanobacteria > Methanobacteriales > Methanobacteriaceae > Methanocatella. Next base: position 22,665 of record JAUNXD010000003.1, on the reverse strand, counting down.
CTTGGATTTAAAGACAAAAGTGATGTTATAATAGAGGATTGTGAATTTATTAATGTCACATCATCCAGAAATGGTGGAGCGATTTTCACTGACATTAATTATGATGATGCTCAAGAAGGATTTGTTCTGATTAACAATACCCTATTTGAAGACTGCTCATCCGGATTTGGCGGCGCATGTCTCCAATTGGGAGGGGAATTATATATAATTTACTCAAGATTCATAAATAATTATGCTGAATTTAGTGGAGGAGCCGTTTATACCTCCAATACCACAGTCGGAATTTCTGATTCCCTATTCAAAGGCAATGAAGCAAACATGGACAATAAGTATTATTCAAGTTGCGGAGGAGCAGTATTTTGCGATAACTCTTTTTATTTTGAAATAGATGACAGTGAATTCATAAACAACAAGGCGGAGAATGGTGGGGCAATATATATTTATGATACTAACTACTACCTATATGATTCAAAATTTAATGGAAATAATGACCCAATTTACATAGTTTTTGATTATGATGACTGTGAAATGGACGGATTATATGGAACTGATGCTGATGACATTGACCGTGACGAGATATGTCATGAAAACTTCCCTTCAGTAATTGAAGGTGAAGGAATGCAAATAACACTAATTGACCAGCAAGAAATCACAGAACTGCCTGAAAAGTATGATTTAAGAGAATTGAACCTTGTATCACCAGTTAAAGACCAAGGCTCCATGGGTTCATGTTGGGCATTTGGAATGACCGCTGCTTTAGAATCTGCATTATTGAAATTCATGAATTATAATTCCACTTTTTCAGAAAATGCAATGACAGATGCAATGTTAATATATTCCCCTTATGGTGAGTTATACACCTACGAAGGAGGATTTAATTTAAATGCAATTGCATATGTTTTAAGTTGGCTAGGATATTGCTCAAAAGACAGCGCTGCATATGATGAACTTGGAAAAATTTCAGCACAGATAAGGACAGAAAATGACATACACATTCAGGATATTGTTCTCATACCCCATGAACCTGGAGATGAATACAGCATAAACAACGTTAAAAATGCAATCATCAAATATGGCGCTTTAGCGGCTTATGTAAATTCCAAATCAACATCAGAGGATGAGGACAGCACTTACTATAATGAAGACACATTTGCCCAGTACAATCCTAGTGGAGAAATATCAAATCATGCTGTTTGTCTTGTCGGATGGGATGACAACTTTAAAAAAGAGAAATTTAATGAAACTCCTGATGGTGACGGCGCATGGATTGTGAAAAACAGTTGGGGATCTGACTGGGGAGATGAAGGATACTTTTATGTCTCATATTATGATACAACATTCTGTGCATTCCCAAACAAGATAGAAGAATGCTTTGTTGCAGTTTCATTTGAAAACACTATTCCTTACAATAAGAACTATGAATATGACTTTGCTGGACTGAGTGAATTTTATATAGATCATGGGGAAACAATAACTTATGTGAATACCTATGAATCCACTGGAAACGATGTGATAGCTGCCGTTGGAACCTATTTCAACGATGAAGGCGTTGACTACGATATTGAAATTTATGTCAATGATGAGCTGGTTTACACTCAAAGTGGAGTTTCACCTTTCTACGGTTATCATACAATCAAATTAGAGAAATATGTTTCTATTAACGATGGAGATTACTTTAGCATTGCAGTAACCTCCAATGCCGCCCCACTCTGTGAGTATCCAAGAGCATTATATAAAGATGAAAGCTCAATAATAATCTACGAAGACAATACCTGGTATGATTTAAATGAAGATGGAGAAGTCGCCTGTCTTAAAGCGTATACCTTACCTATTGAAATTGAAAATCTTTATGGCTACTATTCAGAGGATTTGACATATTCAGTGAATGTTGGTGCAAAGGGTGTTGAGGTAAGTATGACCATTAACGGCGAAACTCAAACTGTCAAATCCGATAAAAATGGAATAGCTAAATTTTCATTATCCGACCTGGAACCTGGAATGTATAGTGCAGTCCTATCCTACAATGACATGTCAATAATCAGCACTATTGCAATATCAAGAACAATCGATGCTGATGATGAAGTGTCAATCGTATATGGCAGCGGTTCAGGCATTACTGCAACATTCTACGATTTAAATGGTGAACCTTTAGAAAGAACATATGTTACAGTAACCTATGATGGAAAAACCGTGGAGCAGCTTACCAACAGACAGGGAAAAGTAACTATCATTATCGGTGACTACTCTAAAGACCAGACAGTGATATTCACAAACCCTGAAACAGGTGAAGTTGCCACTACAAAAGTGCATATTTTGCCTAAACCTGTAATTCCAGTAGCACCAGTGGTTTCCCCTGGAATAGTTTATCCTACAATCACTCCTCAAAAGATTTCATTGACACTCCAAAAGGTCAAGATTAAAAAATCAGCCAATAAACTGGTCATCAAGGCCACTTTAAAAATCAACGGCAAATTGGCCAACGGCAAAAAGGTCACATTCAAGTTCAACGGCAAGAAATACGTCGTGAAAACCAAAAAAGGTGTTGCCAAACTTACCATCAAAAAGAATGTGCTTAAAAAACTTAAAGCAGGCAAAAAGTTAACCTATCAAGTAACTTACCTTAAAAAGACAGTTAAAAAAACAGTTAAAGTTAAATAGAGAATGATTAATTCTCTATTACTTATTTTTTTATAATTTTCGTGCAAACATCAGATATCCGCTATGGCCTACCATGCGTGTTTTCGGCCTGACGCCCTGTGTTCTGACCTCAAGGCCACGTTCCAATGTTTCAAATATTTCAATATCATAGAATCCTAATTTTTTGGCAACCCTGTATGATGTTTCGGCCTGATCGATGTATGGCGCATAAACGCAAAGCCATCCGCCGACATTCAATGACTCTAAAACCTCCTCGAATATTTCAAATGGCTTCGGAAGGTCCAAAAAGATCAAATCGATGTTGTCTTCATCTATTCCGTCCTTGATGTTCTGGTTTTTGACCTGAATGTTTTCAATGCCGAACCTTTCGATGTTTCTCTGGGCGACCTCTGCAAAGTCCTCCCTTATCTCGTAGGTGTATACCTGGCCTTCCGGGCCTACAACATTTCCGAAGTTTAACGCAATGGCTCCAGCACCGGTTCCTGCATCCACCACGCGTGCACCTGCACCCAAACCTGAATGAGCCAGCACCTGTCCGATATCCTTTTTAATGAGAATTGAACATCTTCTCTCCATTATGTCAATGAAATCATTGATGTTTGGCTTCATTATTTTGAATGTGTGGTCAAGATGGCTTTTAACCTCATCGCCAACTTCGGAATCATCCAAAACATCGGCCTTGATTATTCCCAAATCACTTTGAAATTCCTCACCTGGCTTTAAGACATACTTCTTTCCACGTTCGTCAAGAATCATCTTCATTGTTCAAGCTCCGCCAATCTTTTAACCCTTTTAAGTGAATCCGGGTGAGTGGACAGCAGTTCCATCAGCCCGTTTTTAGAGGAAATCTTGACTTCTGAGTTTGCAAGTCTTCTGAGCTCCTCATCTGAGATTTTTCCGTCACCGTCAAAGTCGATTTGTCTGAAATCTGTAACGTCGTGCTTTGCATTGTTGACGTCATTTACAAAGAATGCCCTGTTGGTATTTACCTCATCGATTGTCTCTTTGGAGCATCTTGCAGCACCGTATGACAACTTATATAATGCTGATACCAGAGAGGCAGGCTTGTTGCCGTATTCCACACTTGCCTGGTCGGCATAGTATTCGCGTGTTCTTGAGATGAACAGTACCAGCAATTGTCCAATCAGATAGAACAGATATCCCAATATTCCAATGATGATGCCTCCGCCGTTTCTTGAGTCTCCTGAAAACATGAAGGAGAGTGCGATGTAATAGCAAATCATCGGAATCATGCTGACTGCAGCGGTAACGATCATGTCATTGTGTTTGATATGTCCCATTTCATGGCCTAAAACAGCTCTCAGCTCATCACGGTCAAGCAAACCCAATATAGGACGGGTGATTGCGATGTGTCCGCTCCTGCTTGATCTTCCATATGCAAATGCATTCGGAATGTTGATTTCTGACAAGCCAATTTCCGGTTTTGGAACCCCTGCCTCATCAGCCAATTCCTGAACCATCTGATGGATATGAGGAGCTTCGGCCTCGGACAATGGCCTAACATTCATTGAACGTTTAACAAGGCTTGGTCCAAACCAATACTGTACAAATGAAATCAGCAAACTTGCTCCAAAGTACAGTTTCCAGCTGCTTACTCCTAAATACCATCCTACAATCATGATAAGGAAATAGATAAGCGTAAACATTATTACGGAGGTCAATATCATTCTTAATCTAAGTTTCCATGCACCTTTCATTTCAAACACCTAATTTTTATTAGAGCAATAGTTTTCAAATGCTCACTTTAATTATATATCTATTGATTTTCATATATTAAAAAAGTTAAGCAAAAAATAATTTAACAACATAGTACATATAATTAACTATAAAATAATGGTGATTAAATGAGCGGACCATGGGTAGAAAAATATAGACCACAAAACTTAGAGGACATCGTAGGACAAAAGCAGATAGTGACAAGACTTCAAAAGTATGTAGGCGAAGAAAGTATGCCTAATTTAATGTTTACAGGTCCTGCAGGTGTCGGTAAAACAACCACAGCCTTAGCACTTGTAAAATCTATTTTAGGAGAATACTGGAGACAAAACTTTTTGGAATTGAACGCATCTGATGCAAGAGGAATCGATACCGTAAGGGACCGTATCAAGAACTTCTGCAGACTCAAACCCGTCGGCGCCCCATTCAGGATAATCTTTCTGGATGAAGTCGACAACATGACAAAGGATGCTCAGCACGCTCTCAGACGTGAAATGGAAATGTATACCAAGACCGCTTCATTTATACTTTCATGTAACTATTCATCAAAAATCATTGACCCTATCCAATCAAGATGCGCAATATTCAGATTTGCTCCACTTAAAGGAGAGGAAATCAAGGAACGTCTGCAATTCATATGTGAAAATGAAGGATTCGAAACCACTGATGAAGGATTAAACAGCATCGTGTACTTCGCAGAAGGAGACATGAGAAAGGCAGTTAACGTCCTGCAGGCAGCCGCTTCAGAAGGAGAAGCTATCACCGAAGACAGCGTTTATGAGGTTGTCTCAAAGGCCAAACCTCAGGATATCGGAAAGATGATAAATAGCGCACTTATGGGAGATTTCATGAGCGCCCGTAACATCCTAAGGGAAACAATGGTATTGCAGGGAACAAGCGGAGAGGATATGGTTACCCAAATCTATCAGGACGTTTCCAAAAGAGTGCTTGACGGAAAAATGGATGCCAGCATTTACATGAATTTAATTGAAGCAATAGCAGAGTGCGATTTTAGAATAAGAGAAGGAGCAAATCCAAGAATACAACTAGAAGCTTTACTTACTCAATTCTTATAAGGTATTTAAATGTTATGGACTGACAAATACCGACCACAAGAACTCTCCGAAGTGGTAGGTAATAAAAAAGAGATAAAGATAATCCAAGAATGGGTTAAAAACTGGAAAGAGGGTAATCCTCAAACACCTCTGCTGTTAGTGGGTCCCCCAGGCATTGGAAAAACCACACTTGCCCTGATTATAGCCAAGGAATTTTCCGAATACATTGAGCTGAATGCAAGTGACAAGCGTTCACAGGATGCAATCAAAAGTACAATCGGAGAATCTTCATCATCAAGATCACTTTTTGGTGATGAATACAAACTGATAATTCTTGACGAGGTTGACGGAATCCATGGAACAAACGACAGAGGTGGAGTAAAGGCCATTGGTGAGATTATAAAGAATTCCAGCCATCCTATGATTTTAACAGCGAATGACTTTTACTCAAAACGTCTTCAGTCAATCAAGCCGAAATGTCAAGTCATCAAAATGAAAAAGTCCCGCTGGAATTCTATTTCAGCGTTGCTTAGAAAGATTTCACAGGCCGAAGGGGTTGATGTGGAGCCCGCTGCACTAAAAGAAATTGCAGTGAAATCACAGGGAGACGTGAGATCAGCGATAAATACCCTGCAGGCATTAAGCGACAAGGACCATACCCTTGAGGTCAAAGACATTGAGGGAATGGCTACAAAGGACACCCGCTCAGACATATTCAATGCAATAACCGGCATTTTGAAAAGCAAAACCCCTGCCCATGTCAAAGAGGCAATGTGGATTGAAGAGGACCCGACACTCGTAATGGAATACATTGCAGAAAACATTCCAAGGGAATACAAGAAAAAGGATGAAATCAAAAAGGCTTATGACTACATCTCAAAGGCCGACATCAACTTTGGAAGGGCTCGAAGCAGCCGCAACTACGGCTATTGGAAATATGCAAGCGACTTCATGGGAATCGGAGTGAGCAGCTCAAAGCATGAAACCTACAAAAAGTTCACGAAAATCCAGACCCCAACCATTTTCGGCTTGATGAGCAGAAACCGTGGGAAAAGAAACCTGCGTGATGACATTGCAGACAAGATGTTTGACAAGATGCACGTTTCACGAAGAGTGGCTGTTTCAATGTTTCCATACTTCGAGATAATGTTTCAAGATGATGAGCTTGCATGGGAAATATCTGACTTTTTAGAGCTGGAAGACACTGAAATCAAACGTTTCAGGAAAAAGAAAATACCTGCAAAGGTTGTCAAGAAAATGGAAAAGCAAAAAGCTCAAATGCGTGTTGAGGAACGTGACAGACGTGCAGAAGAGCTTAAAAATCAGATGATGAACGTTATTGAAGAGTCTTCAGATGATGGTTTGCCGTTTGAAATTCCGGGCATTGATGAAACTCCAAGTGAAGAACCCGTAGAAGAACCTGAAATTGTTGAAGAAGAAATAGAAGAGAAAAATGAGAAAACTGATAAGCAAACAACACTTTTCAGTTTTTAATTTTCATTTTTTGAACTTATAAACTCGGCCGCACTGACCACATTTTCCTTATATTGCGGAGCAACTTCCTTTAGAAATTCACTGAATGAATTTGCAACAGCATCATTGTTTTCACACTCGAGAGCAGCATGACCATCCATCTCTAAAAATGAATTAATCCAATCGAGTGAAACGTTAATCAACGGATAAATCTCATCATCCCTTTTAGATAAATTCAAGCCTTCACCTTTAAAGATGGCTTCGAAAATGTTGTTGACCTCATCATCCAAAATCAGCGGATTGACCTTTAAGTCATGTTCACCTTCAAAAACAAGTTCAACCCCATATTTGCGGGTGTATGGCTCCAGCAGCAATTCGATGATGTGGTTATCCTTGGGCATCAGAATTCTTGAATTGGGTTTGATTTCATCTGACAGCACCTTTGAAGATTTTGCGCATATCTTCTGGAACAGCTTGTTTCTTACGACTTCAATTTCAGGATATTGCCTGTTGAATGTTACTTGCCTTTTTCTTGAGAACTTTGAAAACCTTAAATTATTGATATAAATCTTTTGAGGAGTGTAGGATATGAAACGGGTATCCACTCCTATCATCTTCAGAAATTTCAGCACATCCTTTTTTGATGAGCTGAATTCCTCTTCATCATCACTAAATCCTGAAATGTCAAACATCAAATCCATATTATCACTATAAGTTCAATACATCCCTTAAAGCAGTTTCCATAACATCAACTGGCGCTTCACGTCCTGTCCATATTTTAAAGCTTTCAGCACCCTGGTAAAGAAGCATATTAATTCCATATACAGGTTTTGCACCTGCATTGATGGCTTCTTTAAGTAATACGGTTTCATTGGGATTGTAGACAGCGTCAAATACCGCCAAATCCTCATGCATATCATCTGATTTTGCAATCGGTTCATCATTGATGTTGGGATGCATTCCAACGGGAGTGGTGTCGATTAAAATATCTGCATCATTTAAATAGTCGTTGATTTTAGATATTGAATCTGATTTTACATCATCAATTAAATTGGAAGCTGAAACATCTTCTGAAAGACTGGTGGCCTTTTCAACATTTCTGTTAAGTATTGTCAATGTGTCTGCACCGTATTTTGCAATGTAAAATGATATTGCCCTTGAAGCTCCACCTGCACCTGCAACCACAACATTCTTATTTTTGATTGAGGTAACCTCTTCAATTGCCTTAACTGCACCTATTCCATCGGTATTGTATCCTTTCATGTTTTTAAAATCGATTGTATTTACCGCACCAATAAGCCGGGCCACCTCATCGATTTCATCGAGAAACCTCATCACTTCAATCTTATGGGGAATTGTTACATTAAATCCCCTGACATTAAGTGATTTGGCACCATCAACTGCTGATTTCAAGTTGTTAGGATCAACATCAAAAGCAACATAAGTGTAATCCATGCCCAGTGCATCGAATGCGGCATTGTGCATTGGCGGTGAAAAGCTGTGTTCCACAGGATGGCCGATCAATCCCACAATATTTGTACTGCCTTTAATATCCATAATAATCAATTGAATGAAAAAATATAAATAAATTTCCTTTAAAAATAATTCAAAAACAAGATTATTAATGTCTATATTGTAGGAAAAACCTACAATAATCCGGTTAGACATTAATTGTGCCAATTCAATTTGAGGTTTTCACATGAAAAAAAACTCTTGGCAATACATTTATGGAATGTCATATATAAATATGATTGTTTAAGACAAAAGATTAGTTAAAGCCTGTAGAAGCCATTTAGCAAAATTATAGTTATTGAAATTTAATATATAAAGGTTTCTATGGATTACAAAAACTTAACAAAACAAAAGATTATATAACTTTGCAAAAACATAGTTATTATATCATATACAAGGAGAGTAAAAATGGAATTTACAAGACCAAGAGGTACAAGAGACTTTTTATTTGAAGAGATGAGACAAAGAAAGCAAGCGGAAAGTACCTTAAGAAAAGTATTTGAAAATTACGGTTATCAAGAAATCAAAACTCCTCTGTTTGAGGAATTGAAACTATTTACAACAAAATCCGGAGAGGAAATTGTTAATCAATTATACAATTTCAAAGATAAATCCGACAGAGAATTGACCTTAAGGCCAGAAATAACTGCACCTGTAGCAAGACTATACCTGAATGAACTTGAAAAGACAGCTTCAAAACCTATCAAACTCTATTACTACGGAAGCTGCTTTAGATATGAAAGACCTCAAAAGGGAAGATTCAGACAGTTCTGGCAATTCGGATGTGAACTCATCGGTGCTAAAACCCCTCAGGGAGAGGCTGAAGTCATTGCATTGTGTTTGGATGCCATCAATTCATTGGGAATCACCACAGCCGACGTTAACATCAATCACTTGGGCATCATCAGAGGATTGTTTAAACACTTTGAAATAACACAGGAAACCCAAAGGAAAATCATGGTCGTCATTGACAAGGGAGATAAGGATTTGCTTATTGAATCATTAAGTGGAGACAATCCGGTAATCGACAATGAGGAATTGAATCAGATATTGTTGAAATTGATTGATCTTGTTGGGGACAAATCCATCATGGCAGATGTTGAAGACTTGATTGCACCATATGATGAACCTAAAGAAGCTCTTGAAGAGTTAAAAGAATTGATAACATTATTAGAATCATTTAATGTTGAAAATTATACCCTAAACCTTGGTGTTGCAAGGGGCCTTGACTATTACACAGGAATCGTGTTTGAAATCTATGTTCCGGAACTCGGCGCCCAAAAGCAGATTTGCGGTGGAGGATCATACTCTCTTGTCAAGCTCTTTGGAGGTCAGGAAGTGGAGTCAACCGGATTTGCACTTGGTTTTGACAGGTTGATGAATGCTGTTGAAGAGTTAACCGACAAGCAGGAGTTGCCTTCACACCTTGACCTTTACGTTGCTCCAATATCAAAGGATGTTCGCACAAAAGCATTTGAAATAACACAGGAGCTTAGAAAAAACGGTTTAAAGACAGATGTTGATTTGAACGGCAAAAAGTTCAAGAAACTGATGAATCATGCCGATAAAATCAAAGTGCCTAAAATGGTCATCGTCGGTGCAAATGACCTTGCAGAGGGAAAGGTTACCGTAAAGGACATGGTTTCAGGCCAGCAGGAACTTGTTGATGTTGAATGTCTTGCAGACCATTTGAAAGGGGAATGATTATGGAAATTAACTTCAGACATGAAATCAATGGCGTAAAGGTAATAACCGCAGTTGCACAGGACGCTGAAACAAATGAGATACTGATGCTTGCAAACATGAACAGGGAAGCGCTCATAAAGACTATCGAAACCGGAAAAGCCCATTACTGGAGCACATCAAGAAACAAGCTCTGGCTTAAGGGCGAATCATCAGGGCATTTTCAGGAAGTATCAGAAATCCTTGTTGACTGCGATATGGATGCGGTCGTTTTGAAAATAACACAGAAAGGTGCTGCATGCCATGAAGGCTATAAGTCATGCTTTTTCAGACGCCTGAATACTCAAAATTCAATTGACATTGACGATGTCAAGGATGAAGATGTGGAAATCGTTTTAAAAAGACTTGTAAACCCCGAAGATGTGTACAAATGAAATGCATAATACCCGACACAAGCGCCGTCATTATAGGTGCAATTTCAGACATTATAGAAAAGGAAAATCTTGATTATCCGGAAATAATCGTACCAGAAGCCGTAGTCTGCGAACTGGAGCACCAGGCCAATTCAAACAGGTCCGAAGGCCATAAGGGATTGAAGGAACTTCAAAAGCTCCAGGACCTTCAGGACAATGGAGAGCTTGCTGTGAGCTTCAAGGGAAAAAGGCCGACTAATTATGATATCAGATATGCAAAAAGCGGCGAGATAGACAGCATTATCCGAGACCTTGCAAGAAGCGAAATGGGAACCCTTCTAACCAATGACAAGGTCCAGGCCGAAGTTGCAAAATCCCAGGGCATACCGGTCTATTTTTATGAGCAGAAATATGAACTTAAACCGCTTTCAATCGAGAAATACTTTGATGACGAGACAATGTCCATACATTTAAAGGAAAATGTTGTTCCGATGGCCAAAAAGGGAACACCAGGACACATTGACTTCACCATACTGAATGAAAAACGTTACAATTATAAGGAACTTCAGGAAATCGTTGATGAAATCCTTGACAAGGTGAAAAGCGATCCGAAAACCTATCTGGAATCACAAAAGGAAGGTTCCTATGTAGTCCAGTCAAGGGAATACCGTATTTCAATAGCCTATCCTCCATTTTCCGAAGCTCTTGAAATCACTGCCGTAAGGCCCGTTGCAAACATTGACCTGAACGAATATCACCTCTCAGATAAACTTCTTGAGCGAATCAGGACAAATGCTGAGGGAATCTTGATTTCAGGATCGCCGGGTGCAGGTAAATCCACTTTCGTACAGGCAATCGGAAAATACTACTCATCAAAGCTGAACAAGGTCGTAAAGACTATGGAATCCCCAAGAGATCTGCAGCTGCCGGATGAAATAACCCAATACGCTCCACTTGAAGGAAGTATGGAAAATACCGCTGATGTATTGCTGCTTGTAAGACCCGACTACACAATCTATGATGAGCTCAGAAAGAATACCGATTTCAGCATCTTTGCCGACATGAGGCTTGCAGGGGTCGGAATGATTGGAGTTGTCCATGCAACCAGACCTATTGATGCGATACAGAGAATTGCTTCAAGGGTTGAGCTTGGAGTCATTCCGTCAATCGTGGATACAAGCATCTACATTGAGAATGGGGAAGTCAGAAGCGTTTATGAAACCAAAATGACCGTCAAGGTTCCGACAGGAATGAAGGAAGCCGACCTTGCAAGGCCAGTGATTGAAGTGAGAGACTTTGAAACCGGCGAGCTTAAAAACGAAATCTACACCTACGGCGAACAGACCATCGTTATGGACATTGACCTAGTCAACGGAGGTTCCGGCGATGAAAGCTACAAGTCATCAGTTGATAAAATTGCCGAAAAGGAAATCCTAAGGAAAGTCAAGAAGCTCGTTCCAAAAAGAGCGAAAGTCGATGTTGAGGTCATCTCCCCTGAAAGGGCAAACATCTACATTCCGGAAGAGTTCATTCCAAAAATCATAGGCAAAAACGGTAAAAGAATTGCTGAGATTGAGGAAAGCATCGGCATAAGTTTGGGCGTTGAGGTAATTGATTCAAAGCCTGTCAGAAGCGCACCGTTTGAAGTAGATATCCTTCATACCAAAAAGCAGCTGATTTTGGAGCTCGGACGTGACAACGGCCGCAAGAACTTTGACATCCAGATTGAGGGAGAGTATCTGTTAACCGCAACAACATCCAAAAAAGGCGAAATTAAGATTAAAAGAGGAATAGAATTATCTGATTATATTATTGAAGCAATTGAAATGGGATTGAAGATTACAGCCATTCAGAAAATGTGATTATTATGAAAATAGGTGCATCCACACTAGCAGGAATTGAAATCGGACTTGAAAAAACATTGGAATTTATTGAGGATTTGGGGATTGAATATGCAGAACTGGTTCATCAGTTCCCCTCAGAGCACATTACCCCAGACATTTTGGAAAGTTACAGTCTCAAATATTCCATACATGCTCCGTTCATGGATGTAAATATCGCCGCTCTGCAGGATAAAAGCAGAGCGAACTCCATCATTCAGATTAAGGATTCAATTGACCTTGCAAATGAAATCGGTGCAGAGGTGGTTGTTGTCCATCCAGGACTTGCATCATTTTTGGTAAATAAATACTTCCTGGATGACGTTTATAAGGTTTCAAATGAGTCAATCGCTGAAATAAATGATTACAGCCGTGATTTGGGAGTCATGACAACCATTGAGAACATGCCTGCATTCGATGGAATGATTTATCAAAACATTTCCGATTTGAATAATCTGGTTGCCGATTTGCAAATGGGCATGACTTTGGACATCGGTCATGGCAACCATGTAGGTTACTCTCCAGACGAGATGATTTTTGATTCAATTAAACACATACATATCCATGATAATTTTGGTGATGATGATGCCCACCTATCATTAGGTGAAGGCTCTATTGATTTAAAACGTATCGTCAACAATTTAGAGAGTAAAAATTACAGTGGCATCTATATCATTGAAGTAAATGATTGCGATTCAATCAAAAAAAGTTATGAGTACATGAAAAAGAACTTCTAAAGAAGTTTCTTTTCCTTAATTTCCTTTTCAAAATACAGATATTTAGAATCAACTACTTTTCTAATCTCTTTAGCAGTTTTTTTACCTATGCCTTCAACTTCTTGAAGATCACTTTCAGAAGCATTGAATACTTCCGATACACTGCCGAAATGCTTAAGCAGGTTTTTGGCATTAACCGGACCGATGTTAGGCAAGGATTCTACAATGAATAATTGCTGTTCCATTTGAGTTACCGGCTTTTTATCCGTCCTGATTGAAATTGGAATTTTTTCACCATTCTGTTCCCTAACCGCAATCCTTTTAATCATGGCAGCAGTATCCTGAGCATTCCTAGTTGGAATAATGCTGATTCTGAAATCAATGGCAAGAGCAGCAATCGTACCTCTGATTGCATTGGGATGAATCATACCATTATAAATGTCATCACCTTCAAGAATGATTATAGGCTTTTTGAATTCCTCAGTCAATTCACGAGCCTGCTTAAATAGCCTCTTATCAATTATTGAACTGACAAAATCATTAGCTGTTTTTCTCTCAATGACAACCTCATCACTTACCTGATAATCTCCGACGGCCATCGAATTTATTTTAACGTCAATCTCCATTTCAGTCAGATGCCTGATAACTTTAGAGTTGCCCTCACGTGAATCGGCATAGACAACAGGAAAATCATTTTCCTCTTTTGGCCTTTCAATAACCTTGACATTTCTCTGATTTTCCATCCTCTCAACAGCAGAGGCATTCAATTCATCTAAAATTTCAGGATCAATCAATTGGCTTTTCATATTGTCCTCTTTTCTAATGCTTGACCAGTAATAAGCCTCATCCCTTGTTCCTTCAGTGACCAATACCTTAACTCTACCGGTTCTTTTACGCCCGGTTCTGCCACGTCTTTGAATCATGCGCACTTCAGAGGGAACAGGCTCATATAACACTACCAGATCAACAGCAGGAATATCAATACCCTCCTCAGCCACACTTGTTGATAACAGCACATCATACTCCCCCATCTTGAATGATTTGATAATGGCCTTCTGTTCCTTTTGAGTCAAACCCTTTTCGCCATCCTTTGATGCCTGACCAAAGAATTTTACTGATTTGATTCCTTCTTTTTCAAGTTTCTGATGAATCATTTCAAGTGTATCACGATACTGTGTAAAAACCATGACCTTAGAAGCGTATTCATCACTGCGGTCTTCAAAACGTGAAGTTGTGAGTTTGGATTGCCCATTTTCTCCCAATTCCTGCTTTAAGATTTTAGTGATTTCACGCAGTTTCGGATGTTCCCATCCATGCTTTTCAGCCCTATGCGCACGTTTAATCGCTTTAGAAAAGTTTTCATCCCACATTAATGATTTTGCGGCTTTGGTTTTTTTCTTGCGCAACCGTTCAATGTATTTGTTGAATGTCTGAACCCCTTGAGTTTCAATCAGCTCCTGAGCATGCTGAACATTAATGACAGCACTCAAAATCGAAACCGCCCGGAAAAGTTCCTTGTCTGGATTGGTTGAACGTGCAATTTCACCCTGAACTCTTCCTCTTGCAATCAATATGTCCTTTTTGCCGACCGCAACTGTTTTGATTATTCCCATATTTTTCAATGCCTTAAGCCTTATCTTCAATGCCTTGTCCACATTTTCCTTGATTTTTGCAAGCTCATCACTCATTTTAACTCTGACCCAATCAATATCAACAGGATTCAAATATGGTTTTACGTCGGCATCATCTTCGGTTTTGACAACAATGTTTTGAATGTAAAGGTTTTCACAAACTTCCTTGATTTTATACTTGTCTGAACCAGGTGAAGCTGTCAACCCCAAAATGAGATTGAATTTGGATTCCTGAACGTACCTTGATGCAAGATATACATATGAATAGGATCCCACGCCATGATGGCATTCATCAAACACTATTAATGACACGTTGCTCAAATCATATCTTCCATTGAGCAAATCTGATTCAACAGTCTGAGGAGTAGCCGAAATGATTCTGGACTCTTCCCACCTTTTGATACGTTCATCGGTTTTAATTGCACCGGTCAGTGATGTGCATGGAAGTGTTAAAAATTCCTTAAAGCTTTCCTCATGCTGAATGGCCAGCGGTTTGGATGGTGCAAGAACAAGAACCTTTGAGTTTTTAACCTTATTTAACCTATCTGCAGCTACAAGAATCGCTACAATTGTCTTACCTAATGCTGTAGGTGCAACAACCATAGTATTTCCTTTCTTAAGGACATCTCCCGCAAGAATCTGCTGATATAGTCTTGATTCGATTGCATCTTTTTTCAATAAGGGATGATTAATGTAGCTTGCCATAATATCATATTAATACTACCTTATATTAAAAGTTTGAGAGAGAGCATTTGCAAAGTATCAATGAATACCACATATGGTTAATAGATTTTCCATAGGATTTAATGTCAGTACCTATCTAATTTTATAATTTCATTAGAATAATCTCTTTAAAACAGTTATTTAATCAATTCATTAAGATTTATAGATTTTTGCTTTTATGCTTTTGAACATTTTCACACTTTGAAAACTAATATTTCTTTTGAAATCAAATTATATTATACTGGCTGAAATTTAGCTTAAAACCAAACACCATTGGTTAAAATAATGATAAAATGAAGGTAATAGTATGAACCGAACAAGAAGAATACATCATCCATTCGATTATGGATTTACATTGATGTTTGAGGAATTTCCAGAAGAATTTGTTGAAGTTTTAAAAGCACCGGGAAAATTTGTTAAAAAAGCAAATACCCAAGTTAAACTGCCAAATGGCAAAACAGGCACTATGGATGCACCTTATCTTGCAGATCCGGATTATATTAAACTATTTGAAAAGGCACTTGTGCTTTTAGAACATCAACGAGATATTGTTGATGGAAAAAAAAGTTATATGATTTCAAATTATGTTATTCAAGGTGTTTCTGATGAAAAAGTTCCATTCATCATACTAATAGCATCACATATTGAAAAGGAAAAACATGAACAGGAATTTGAACGAACAGATAGTTTTGTTATCCGATTTCAATTTCTAGACCTTGGAGAAAGGGACAATTGGGAAAGATTAAATACTATGAGGAATAGAGTTAGATTCAACAATGAACATTCGATAAAAGATATTTTGAACCTAGGAATTATAGTGTTATTTGCTCCTGAAGACTGTGCAAAGGAAAGAACACGTGAAGCATTATATTATTTATTGAAATCAAAAATAAACTCTAAAAGATTAGAATTTGTATCATATTCTCTATTTTATTGCATGATTGATGCATATTTCGATGATGAAAAAGAATTTAATGAGATGATTAGAATGTTAGAACA
Source organism: Methanobrevibacter sp. (assembly GCA_030539985.1). Lineage (GTDB taxonomy): Archaea > Methanobacteriota > Methanobacteria > Methanobacteriales > Methanobacteriaceae > Methanocatella. The sequence goes on along the minus strand of JAUNXD010000003.1, from coordinate 6,185 downwards.
AAAAACAAACCCCGAAACAATAGAACAGTTTCAATCAGAAATACGACTAAAAAATGAATTAAGTCAAGTAAGTGCTGAAAGAGATGAAATAAGTGCTGAAAATAATAAATTAAGAACAAAGACAGATGAGATAACTGCTGAAAACACTGAACTAAAAACAAAAACACATGAAATTAGTGCTGAAAGAGACTTAGCATATGCTTTAATTACACTATTATTATCAGAAGTTATTGATAGTAATGATGAAAGCATTAAAAAGAAATTAAACCCCTTTAAAAATATTTTAAAAAAATGTAATGTTTAAATACATTACATCAAAAAATCATAAATCGAAAACGACATCCTTAAATTTGGTGGCTGCTTCACCGATTGCAATTACCATTTCACAGTCCAGATTTAAAGCCTTTCTCAAACCATCCTGAACCTCTTCCTTGGAAGCCCCCAATGTTCCTGTCTTTTTAAAATCATCGACATGGTTTAGGAATATCCTATCATTCAGTTTAGGATTTGACTTTAACTTTTCAAGGGCTATCTTTTGTGATGCGACTGATGCAGGCACTATGAATTTGGAAAACTTCAATACGCTGTTGAATATGTCAATGTCTCCGCGATAGCCTGACTCGGATGAAACTGTAATTACTGTTGTAAAGTCACCGAAAAGCTTTTTGAATTCCTTTAACACGGTTTCAACACCGGCAGGGTTATGTGCATAATCGACGAAAATATCCTTGCCCTTGACTTTACCCACTTCTTCCATTCTTCCGCTTACGCCTGTGAAACTTGCGATTGTAGGCAAAATCTTTTTATATGGCAATTCCAGAAATTCATGGGCTGCAATGATGACACCGGTCAGGTTATAAACGTTGTGAAGACCGTCAACACCCATTTTAACTGTCAGTTTTTCGGTAGGAGTATGCAAATCAAAGGTTCTGTTTGGAAGGTCAACATTTGTGGCGATGTAGTCGACCTGAGGAGTTGTCACACCGCATTTGCAGAAGTAATAGCCGCATCCTGAAATGATTTCCTTAACGGCAATTTCCTCGCCGCAGACACATTCCTTCATGCCTATTGAATCCGGAAGCTCGTCAACTCCAAACGTTATGATTTCTCCCTTGAAGTCAAGTTCCTTTAAAAGACCCATGATTGTAGGGTCATGACCATTGACAATTAGCTGACCTATTCCCAATTCCTTTATGAACTCGCCTTTTACATTGGCGTAGTCCATGAAGCTTCCAAGATCGTTTAAATGATCCGGAGTGATATTTGTTATTAGTCCTGATGACATTGCGGTATTTTTAACGATTCTTCCGACGGTTCCGGGAACTCCGAACGTTCCAACTTCAAGAATTGCAACATCCCCGTCCAATCGGGACTGCAATATCGGAATGAATTCGGCATTTCCCTGCATTCCTTCCAGGTCATGCTCGCATGGCTTGATTCCATTGTCATAGGCAATCATTTTAAGAAGTGTTGTTGTTGTGGTTTTGCCGTTGGTACCTGTTATTCCGAATACCGGCTTTTCAGGCCTTATCATGTCAATGACGTCCTGAAGCTCAAGAATCGGCTTTTCGCAATTTTTTAAAATTTCGGAATCCTTGGAAAGGCTTGCCGGAGGAATCACATAATCCGCCTTCTTGAAAAATGATTCGGGAGTTTTTCCATAAAACACTTCTATGTCATAACCTTCAAGAGCCTTTGCAAATCTGCAGTCCTTTTTAAATGACAGATCAGTTCCTATAACGTTATATCCTCTTTGCTTGAGTATTCTTGCTATCAAGTTACCGTTTGCTCCGCAAACACCAATAACTCCAAAGGTTTTATTTTTATTCATACTTTTCGCTCCCTTTTTCAAGTCCTTTCATGATTTTATCAACGGTAGTGAGTCTGTCATATGCTATAAGGGGACCCATGTGCAGTATTATGTCTCCCGGTTTTGAATATTTGAAAGTGAGTTCGGCTGCCTTTTCTATTGTCTCTACCGCAACCTTTTCAATGTTTGGATTGGTTATTGCATCCAGTATCTCCTGGGCGGCATGCATCTCCACTTCCTGTGTAACCTCATTGAATCCGCTTGCTATTACCACCTTAATATCATAATTGCTTACGAGTTCACCTACTTCAGCCTTGTCCCTTACAGACAATGTATCGAAATGGTCTAAAAACAGCACGACGCTTTCATCCCTAAAGTAATCCAATGTGATTTTCATTCCATCATATAAAAACGCCGAATCAAGGATTACTTTTCTTCCATTGTAATCCCCCACATCCTCCATGTGTGCAGGCAATCCCTTAAATACTGTCAGTGCGTCGATGATATCTTCCTTTTTTACCCCATATGTAAGCGCAACTGCAGATGCCGCAACAGAGTTTTCAAAGAAATAGCTCATCATGTTGAATGGGGTTGTAAACTCATCGTCTGCATATTTTATTGTCAGTTTTCTGTCGCCTGCGGTTCCCTTAAAGTCAACATCAACATCAAGGGCATAATAGATGGCATCGTCACGTACTTTTTCGATTATCTGTCTGCATGAGTTGTTGGCAATGAATGTTTCGCTCATGGCCTGAAGAACAAGCTTTCTCTGCTGGTACAGCTCCAGGGACCCTCCGAATTCGGAGAGGTGGTCTTCGGCAATGTTTGTAAGAAGACCGATTTTTACATCCAGCCTATTCAAAAGGCCTATTGTACCGTGAGGAAGTTCAAAAATAGCTATATCACATTTATCGGCCTTGCCTGTAACAATTCCATCAATGATTGCTTCTGAAACCAGGTTATTGACTAGAGATGAACAGGACCATACCTTATATCCTGCCTGTTTGAAAAGGCTAGTTGTGATGAAGGTGGTTGTGGTTTTTCCCATGGTTCCGGTGATGCCGATAATGTCTGTCGGAATCAAATCGTTGACCATTCTTGAAAATTCTTCATTAGTGAGGACTTTAAGGTTTGAATCCTTAATTTTTTGAGCTATCGGTGCGGATTCAGGTAATGTAGGTGGCATATAAACCGCATCAAATCCCTCGACGGACGGATCCTCATTTGGCATATCCAACATTACGCCTTCCTTTTCAATCTGGTTTAAGCTTCTTTGAAATTCGATCTTGAATTGGGATTTATCCTTTAAATCTGTCACTGTCACATCATGGCCCAAATAATTGAGCAATCTTGCAACTGGCCTACTGGCATTTCCTGCACCAACAACTAAATAATTCATATAAAGTCTTCCTCAAAAGTTCATCAGTTAAATATATAGACCTTATTAAATTTAAAGGTATAAGAAAAACGAGCCTAAAAAAATTTCAAAAAAAAGTAATCGAAAACCTTATTCGAAGCGAACAAGATTTTCCACATCATCATATACAACATCAAGCCCGCACATTGACGGAACATAATTTGCCGCTTTGGCAGAGTTAACACCGATGACCTCAAAGCCCATCTCTTCGATTGGAGCTACCACCATACAGGTGTCGCATACGACGTTTCCGCCTGCAGATTCAATTGTTTGAGTGTATCCCATTCTATCAGCAGTTGCCTTTACGCTGACGGATGTGCAAATCCATAATTTGTTTTTGATGGTTTTGCCCTCAACAACGCTGGCCACCTGCTTGATTTCCTCAAGTGATGCATGAGGACAACCCAGACACACTAAATCTATTTCCCTGTCAGTAGTTGTTAATGCCTGACGGGTTTCAAGGATTTCCTTATCGGATACAAACATTATGTCCTCAATGTCTTCCTCTGAATTCAAATCATGTTCGGGAGTTACATCCTCAACATGGTAAAGCGCAACGGATCCTGATGATGCAAGTGCCGCACCCAAGGTTTTCAAATCATTGTTGTTTGGTGTGTTCTTCATTTTAAAGTAAGGTATGCCTCCACCAACAACTTTACCTATGATATAACCCAAAGCACCAAAATCAGCGCCTTTCAACTTAGCATTTACATTAACAACAAGATTGGCTTTTCTGTTTTCTTCAAGGTGAAATCCATAAAGTGGAGTTTTTCCAACAATTGCCGCTGCAAGAGCTGCCGGTCCTCCTTCACGGTTTGTACGGGCACCGATAACGGAGTTGGAATAAGCCACGGCAGATGATTCGGACCATGAAATATGATCCCTGAACCTTGGAACATTACCAACCAGATACGGAGTGCAGGTGCATGTTTTTAAAATGCCCAAGTCTGCATAGGCATCAACAATTTCATTCTGTTTTATTGCAAAATATTCAGGAAAGCCCAATTCCTTCCAGTTGTCCAAATCTGTTCCCGGAGGATTCAGTGAAGCGTTTACACTGGCTTTGGCAGATTCATCTTTTGCCAGATCCTGCAAATATTCCAAACCTGCTTCCCCAATTGTCTTATATGAAACCCCTGACACCTGTGCGGAAGTAATGTCAACTAACCCGGAGGCACCATAAATATCGCCTAAGGCTACGAGAATATCCATACTTTTACGGATGGTTTCTCCATACTCTCCGTCACACATTGCCTGTTCTTCTTTTGTTAAAAACATATTAATCATTACTTAATTGATATTCAACCATTTCATCTACCAGGTGCAGGAAATTGTCCTTTGCCTCATATGGTATCATTGCGCCTGCGGCAATGTCGTGTCCTCCACCGGTACCTGCGAAGTTGTTTGATGAGTCCTTAAGAGCCTGGCCAAGGTTTACTCCACGCGCAACCATGTCCCTTGTGGTACGTCCGGAAATCTTGATGTCCTTGTGAAGTCTTGACATTCCGATTACCGGCTTTGAATTGTCCAAAAGCTCAACGGACAAACCGATACTTGCAATTGTACCCATCACTGATTTCAATACCTTGTCTTCTGAGTAAAGGTATTGGATAGAATTCAGCTGTTCTGCACCGTTCTTTTTAACCCATTCAAGTCCCCTGACAATCTGGTCACGGTATTGGCGCTGCAGTCTCACGGCCGCATCAAGTGCCTGTTCACGTTCGCCCAATGCTATGCTTAAACCAAGCCCCTGCTTTTTGTTCTTGCCGCATGCATCAAGAATATAGGAGTATTCCTCCAAATCCTTAAGCAAAGGAGTCTCTTTTGGAAGAGTATAGCAGTCACCGAAGATTTCAGGATTGATGCTGATTAAGGCATCCTTTAAAAGATCCTTTTCCTCATCCTCCAAATCGGTGAACTTGATTCCATAGGACAGGTTCATCTTCTCCAAAAACTCCTGGGAACCTTCAAGGTCTCCGCTGATTCCCGGAAGCGGCGGTGAAAACGTATATGCAAGTGATTTAAAGATAGGTTCTGATGCCTTTGATACGATTTTCAATCCTTCATGAACTTCCAGAACACCGCTTTCAAGTGAATCCTGAAGTATGAGTTCATTGACACCTCTAAAACCATCCTGACCCTGCATATCACCGAATGCACCTACAAGTGCAAAATAGGCCAGATGCTTTTTGTCCAAATCACGGACAGCCAGATAGGCTGAACCCGCACCGGAAAGGTCTCTGCTTCCGTCAATTTCAAACAAATGAGGGTTGATGTGGACCACATTGCTTTCTGAAGCAGTGCCATCCACCTGGTGGTGGTCAGCAACTATAACGTCATGCTTATATGTGTTGAATTCCTTAATGAAAGGACTTCCCATATCTGAAAAGATAAACAGGCCATACTTTTCGCTTCTCAGCTGATTTACAATATCCTCCTTGAGACGTGGGATGATTGTTGTATGGAACTGAACATCTTCCTCGGCTAAAGCATTGGCTATAACTGCTGCAGCTGATATACCATCAGCATCGTTATGAGAAATTAATCTGATAACGCTATCATTGTCAATATGCTCCTTAAGCATATTGGTTGCTTCACTAGCCCTATTTAACAAGGAGTGCTGCTTCTTTTGGATTATATCTCCAACCTTCAGGAAGTGCACCTTCACTTACATAGTAAGATGCTAATTTTCTGATTCTAGCTTCAATGATAGTTAATCCTCTTCTGGAGTGTAAATCTTTAGGATTTTCTTCCAAGTGGTCTCTGATGTTGACCGCTCTTTTGATTAAGTTTAATAAATCTTCCGGATATTCTCCAGCCTGATCGTTTCTTTTTAAGATTTGGGTGATTCTTTCACCGGTTACGTCTTTTACGGATGGAATTCCGTATTGGTCTCTTAAGATAATACCGATTTCGGAAGTACTTTTACCTTCTCTGTTAAATTTTAAAATCATTTCT
>JAUNXD010000066.1 GCA_030539985.1 Methanobrevibacter sp. | reverse complement strand
TTCTGGAATTACTTTAACTTCATAATCCATTTATAACACCTACTTAAAATTATAATCTTAATTGAATAAATAAACTTCGACTTCTTCGCCTTCATCAACTAGCTCAACCAATTTTGGAATTTTCACATAACCGTCAGCAGTAGATAAAGAGAAGATTGCTCCGGAATCCTTAAATATAGGTTGGATGTTTTCCCCATCAACCTTGACCAGCTGGTATTGCATTCTTCCGACTTGTGAGTGGATTCTTTTTGTGATTTTGCCTTTATGGGTTTTAAGTTCAAAATCCTTGTCGATACCTGCCAGTCTTGTCAATGGTTCGGCCACAAATGCATTGAATATCATTAGTGCTGAAACAGGATTTCCCGGAAGTCCGATTACCATTTTACCGTCAATGACTCCGACAATTGTCGGTTTTCCTGGCTGAACTGAAATTCCGTGAATGTGAACCTCTCCGAGCTCATCGAGAACATGTTTCAATACATCACCGAGACCTGCTGATGTTCCTCCTGAGCAGAACAGTATGTCAACTTCATTCAGGGAGCTGATGATTTTTTCCTTGACTTCGTCGTAACTGTCCCTCATTACTCCCATAAATCTTGCATCTGCACCGCAGGAAATGGCATCGTTTTTAATCATCCCACCATTTACATCATAGATTTTTCCATATTCTAGCTCCTCACCCTGAAGTGTTATTTCATTACCTGATGAAAGTATACCGACACTCGGTTTTTTGTAAACTTCAATTGTTTCAAACCCCTGAGAGAGAAGAACACCAATTTTTCCAGGATTTAGAAAGTCCCCTTTTTCAAGAATCAGTTTACCTTCCTCAATGTCAGAGCCCTTTTTGGCAACATCCTGAAACGGAGTTGCAGTAGTCAGCAAATCAACACTGCCCTCGCCCTTTTCAGCATATTCCACCATGACAACCGCATCGGCTCCTTCAGGCATTGCGGCACCAGTACTGATTTCAATGCACTTTCCCTTTTCGACCTTTTTATCAGTAGTTGCACCAGCCTCCAAGAAGTCAACTACTTCCAGAGTGTTTGGAGATTCCTCCGAAGCACCAAAACTGTCACTTGAAAGAATTGCAAAACCGTCCTTCAATGCCTTATTGAATGGAGGGAAATCCATTTTGGAGTAAACATCCTCAAACAATATCCTGCCATAGGCTTCGCCAACTTCAATCTCTTCACTTTCAGGAGTTAAATTTTCATCGAATAATTTTTGAATAATATCAATAGCTTCATCACATTCCTTAATTTTTAAAAATTCAGTTCCCATACATATCACATTTGGTAAAATCCAATAAATTAATATATAGTATATTGATATAAATATAAATAATTTAATCTTATGGAGAGAAATTGTATTATTATTTTGGAGGAGAGTATTTGTCTAAGCCTAATAACAATCAACAACAAGAGTACAGAAGAGTAAGAACTCCTAAAAAAGGAGAAATACCTGGAGTAGTTGAACAAATTATGGGGCACGGAAAACTGAAAGTCCGATGTGCCGATGGCCATATCAGAATGACCAGAATTCCTGGAAAAATGAAAAAACGTATTTGGATTCGTGAAGGAGACGTCATTCTTGTAAAACCTTGGGATTTCCAATCTGATGAAAAGGCAGATGTAATCTGGAGATACACAAAAACAGAGTCCAACTGGCTTGAAAGAAAAGGCTACCTTAAAATGTAGTCTTAATTACTTATTTTTTTGATTATATGGATCCAAAAGTAGCTAAAGCAGATGCCAAGCATGCAAAGATTCACTCTGAAAAAAGAAGAAAGGACAATTCAGAGCGAAAAACCGGAAATGAAATTTTCGACAAGATAACACTGGAAACCCTTTACAAACTAGCTAACCAAGGATACATTGATATTTTAAACGGTGCAATCAGTACCGGAAAGGAAGCTAATGTATTAACCGGTATAACTGATGATGAAAAATTCGTTGCTGTTAAAATATACAGAATAGCAACCTCTGATTTTAAAAAGATGGATTACTACCTCAAAGGAGATCCGAGATTTAACGTTAAAACCAAAAACAAACGAAAGATTATATATTCCTGGGTTACAAAGGAGTTTAAAAACCTGACAAGACTGGATGCCACAGGAGTCAGAGTTCCAAAACCGATAACAAGTGCAAACAATGTTTTACTAATTGAATTTATCGGCGATGAAGATGGAAACCCCGCACAGCCTGTGAGAAACCAGCCGCCTGAAAATCCTGATGAATTCTGGAATATTCTCCTTGTTGAACTTAAACGATTTGTAAATGATGCAAAACTCGTTCACGGGGATTTGTCAAATTACAATATTTTGAATTTGGATGAAAAACCTGTGATAATTGACGTTTCACAGTCAGTGGTTCTCGATAATCCTATTTCTAAGGAGTTGCTTGAAAGAGACATCAATACATTAGTTCGTGAATATACCAAACTTGGAGTTAAAACCAGTTTTGAAGAAGTTTGGGAATATGTCAATCCTTGGTAAAAGATGTTTTACTTAGATGAAAAATATTTCTCAAATGCTCTCTCGGTTAACATTTTTTATAGAAAAATTATAGATGTGTTAACTATGAATAATAACGAACTGTTGAAAAACCTAGCCATAAGTTGTAATCACTCGGATGAAACACAACGAATATATAGATTGGCATTGACAAACTATGCTTCCTATTTTAATCAGGACCTGCATGAACTATTAGCTGAAGCAGAAGAAGATGAAAACAACCTTAAATGGAAACACCGTCGTGTAAAAGCGAAACTAACAGAATACAGACATCACCTTCTGCAGAAATATGCTTTAAACACAGTTAAAAAACATATGATTGCAATAAAGAAATTTTACAGATTCTATGATATTGAAATACAGAAATTACCTATTATAAATGAAAAATCAATGCAAAAACCACAACCAATTTATTTTAAGGATTTGCCAGATAAGGAAATCATAAGGGAAGCTGTAAGCATTGCATCACCATTTATGAAGGCTGTTATATTGTTTATCTGTTCCAGCGGTTGTGGAAGAGCTGAAACTTTGAATTTGACAATCCAGGACTACATCGATGCATTATCCGAATATGTGCCTCGAAGAAGCAGGAACATCTATGAAATAATTGACATTACTAATGAAAACGATAATATCGTTCCTACTTTCAACATTAGAAGACTTAAAACAAACAAATACTATACAACATATTGCAGTCCCGAAGCGGTAAAATCGATTAATGCTTACCTTTTAACACGCACAGACCCTCTAACCAATGAAAGCACATTATTTAAGACACATCCCCAATACTTAATCAATAACTTTCAAAAGATCAATGACTATTTAGGTCTTGGAAAAGTAGGAAAATACAATCGTTTCAGAAGCCATATGCTTAGGAAATTCCATGCTTCAGCATTGTACAATGACGGCATGAGTTTGGATAAGGTTAATGACCTACAGGGAAAAGCCAAAAACAAAACGGATCAGGCATATTTTCTTGTCAATCCTGAAGATTTGAAGTATGATTATATTCAACATCTGCCTGCGGTTACTATAAATAAGGAAGTTGAAAAACTATCCATCAAATCTCCGGAGTTTGCACAAATGGAAAATGAAAATCAAGTATTGAAAACCGAATTGGATGAGCTGAAATCAGAGGTATCCAGTTTAAACAATGTCCAATCACAAATTGATGAATTGAGAGCGTTTAAGGATAAGATGTTGGACCTAATGAGTTCAGCCCAGTATGAAGGGTAATGATTACCCCTCATCAATTTCATTTTATACAGTTCACTATTTTTTCATGTTATTTTCTAAACACCAATTTTCAAAACACCGAGGATTATTTTTTGAGAGTGTACAATTCAATATTAAAACCTACTACAAATGTCATATTATTCAAAATAAGCAAATAGCAATGTTTATATATTCAAAAAACTAATCTATAAATAGACATCACCTAATGGCATCAATATTTCAAAGTGAGGACAATATTCCGCACTTTAAGCTATTTTTGTGAGGTACTATCTGCGAGGTGAAACATCAAAAAAATCAACAACAAGAAAAAAGGATTATAGGATTAAAAAAATTTGAATAACGAACTGTAAAATAATTTTTTTAATATAATCCTTTAGGGAAATATGAAAAATAAAAATGTATTTTAACCGAGTCGACCAAACCATGTTAAAAATTAATATTTTTCAAAACTTAACCCAATATCTAGTTTATTTTAAGAAATATATAAAGATTTACCCATAACCAAAGCAATAATTATTCTACTCTAAATATTGGGTAAAGAATTGAAATATTGGCTTTTACTCGATTTACTATTTTTATTTTTCAAGACATGACTTCATAACAACAGATATTAGAAAACATGGAGTCTGCATAAATCATCTAGGACAGTCAAATTCGAAATATTAAAAAAAGAGTTGAATAAAAAAATGATTGAAAAAGAAATAAACGGTAAAAAATACGTAGTTGTTCAAAGAGAACCATGGGAAATGATAATAGCAATTTTAATGATGATCGATAGGATATGTGATGAATATGACTCACAATCATGCCAGCGCAAAACTAACAAACATCAAAAATAAATGGATATGGGAAAATCTGGAGTGGAACTTAAATGTCAATTAATCCAAGAAGACTTCTAAACGAATTCATCAAAGAAAACTACCATGATGATATTGAAAAATGCAAGTCACTGCACAGGCAGTCCAAAGTCAACATCGACTACAACAAACTGAATCCCTACCTTCTTGAAAAGACAGGCAAGGATTTCTTTGACTTGGAAATGTACAGACACATAGCAATAATTGAAGGCGAATACAATAGCAATCCATTCTCAAAGGAATATATTTCTTTAAAATATGTCAATGTCCCTGAAACAGTTGAATTGCATAATCTGGATGCAACAAACAATCGTGAATGGATCAGCTGCAAGGCAATGGTTAAAAACATCACTGACATCCGTGTTGACTTGAAACTAGCAGTATTTGAATGTGTGAAATGCATGTCACAAACCGTTGTAGAAGTATCCCGCAACAAAAACATAGTCGTTCCAACAGAATGCAAAAGTTGCAATAAAAATACAATGAAAATTTCAAAGGAAATGAGTGAATTTAGAAACTTCCGCATTGCCAAACTGGAAGAACCACTGGAAATGAGGAAAGGGGGAGTGACACGTGAATTTAAAGGGTATATGCAGGATTATCTTGCATCACCCTACCATAACATAAAAGCAGGTGCAGTCGTGGACGTGTGCGGAGAGTTTTGTGTTGAACCATACACAAAGGATGAACTGGAATCCTACGAATTTCTAATAGATATCCACAACATCACACCGGTAGACGATGCATTCGAGGATTACCTCCTAACGCCAGCGGATAAGGAAATGATAATTGAATTATCCAAAAGGCCAGATATCTATGAGATACTTGTCAACACACTAGCACCCGAAGTCTATGGATATGAAACAGTCAAGGAAGGTTTACTGTTGCAGCTATTCGAAGGAGCACGGCCCAAGGATGATGTATTCAAAACAGACATCATTGATAGGTGGACATCACATATTCTTCTTATTGGTGATCCAGGGATCGGAAAATCACAACTGATAACAGCAGTCAACAGGAGAGCTCCTAAAGTGATTAACATTTCAGGAACCAATACAAGCCAGGTCGGATTAACCACCAGCGCAGTTAAAGACGAGCTTACAGGAGGCTGGACAATGGAAGCCGGAGGCGTGATACTGGCCGATTCAGGTTTACTGATAATTGATGAGTTTGATAAGTTATCATCCTCTGCACAGAAAAGCCTGAATGAACCGATGGAACAGCTGAGCATATCTTCTGCCAAAGCAGGAATCGTTCAGACAATGAGTGCAAGAACAAGCATACTGGCAGCGGCCAATCCAAAATACTCAAGATTCAACGATTCAAAACCTATCAACGAGCAATTGGACATTGCAGAGTCAACGCTATCAAGATTCGATTTGATATTTGCCCTAAGAGACAACATCAGTGAAAGCAAAGATCGTGAACTGGCAAGAAGCCTATTGACTAGAAAGACCCGTGAAAATGAATTGGAAAGATTAACTGATGAGTGTTTCAAGAAATACATCACATACATGAAGGCCAACTGCTTTCCCACATTAACAGCCGAAGTAATTGAATTACTGTCTGAGTTTTATGTGGATGTGCGCCAAAAGGCAGCTCAAAGCTATGACGGCAAAGCCATTACAGCACGAGACCTCAAATCACTGGAAAGGTTAACAATTGCACGGGCAAAATGTGAAGGAAGAACATTAACAACAATAGGTGATGCAGAAGACGCCATCAGAATCTATAAAGAAAGTCTCTACAGTTTAGGTTTGGATTTGACAACCGCTGGAGAGATAGTAGGTGTTAAATCAGATAAGGAAATGGAAATCATCATAGATGTTGAAAGGATGATAAAAGCCAAAGTCGAATTTGAAGGCCTGCCCTTATCTGGTGAGAGCATTCACTCTTTAAAAAAGGAATGTGGTCTGATGTGTCATGGAACAAGTTTGGATGATGAAAAAGTCTTTAAGGAGGCAATGGCGAAAATAGAGAGAATATTTTAAAGGTAGCTATTGAAATTATGGCCATAATGCTCATATGGTCATGATTTCAACTATTCTCGATATATCATTTTAAAAAATCAGTATTATGAAATGGAATGATTAATAATAAAAAGAATTTGAAAAAAGTGAATGGAAACATTATCAGAAATCATGGTCATATGGTCATGATGCTCCCATAGCTACTATTTCAAGAATTATAAAAAATGGAGGTTTAAATTATGAAAAAGGAAGCAATTAAGCTAAGTATCGATAAAGAAGTGCTGGAAATAGCCAGACAGGAAATACCAAACATAAGCAGATTCACTGAAGAATGCTTAAGAAAATATCTAGGAATAGGAACCACATTAACACCCATGTACAAACAACAGGAACTGCTTAACACAATAGGAAAGTGTCACTTGGAACTACATTTAATGAATGAACAAAAACACATTGAAGAGATGAAAAGAGAAGCCGAACTGGAAAAAATAAACTATGCATGGAGATCTCTATTTGCCCACTACAGAGACACCGGAAGAATAGATGACGAACTGCTGCAACATGCAATAAAAGTATTGGGAGTTAATAGGGAAGATCTGATTGACATAATTGAATTGGCATATGCATACCTTCACCGTGACAGAATAGACATAACAGACTGGCAGAAAGTCTATGAAAAATACGGAAACTAGAAATTCTGATAAACATGTTTAAATGTGAATGCTACCCAAATCATGAAATCTGCAAAAACAAAAACACATGCGAGTTCCGGATACCATTAAATCCAGAACTCCTACAAATATATCGCCAACTGAAATATGAACTATCAAAATTAAACACCCTAAAACAAAGAAAACAGGATTACCACCAAATAGCATATGAAATCCAAAACCACACGTATAGTGAAAAGATTAACATTAACGGGAAATTTCAACTAGTGCCAAAAACGAATGCTCTAGGAGATCATATAACCAAACCCGAACACGTGCAAGTGAGATTAAACTATAATAACCTCCTTTTTGACATGCAAGACCAAGAAAACATAATTCGTGAACTAAGAAGAAAAGAACATGCTCTGTTAAAGATATAAAAAGACTTCTGTAATTTTTTCCAAAAATTCAATGCCCATATTTTCTCGAACCCAGTTCTATTTGTTCCATATCCAAAAAATTCCACCTAACAAATGCGTATAAAAGCTATTTTAGATCCATCAAGATTTCTTTCGCACGGATTTGAATTACTAATACATAATTATATTTCGTTTAACTTATCAATCCCAAATTGCATTACATTTTTATAATCACTAGTGCAAAATCATAAATATCATATATTAAACTTAATACATGTTTAAATATTTATAATATAATTAATTTAATTTTTATATCCTTATTCAACATCATATGAATCTCAAATGTTGATATTACCCTTTAATTATTTAGTTAGCAATGCCACTATTGTGAAACATGAGTCATGTTTTTTCATGAATCTACCCTCAAATACATCATTTGATTCAAGATTTCATCACATTATGATACAAAAAATTGAAATTTTCAAAAAGTAGCTATGACAAATCACGTTAAAATCAGAATTATCAAATAGTTGACACTTAACATTTTCCCATAGCTACTATTCAATATTCATATTAAATTGTAGGATAATCAAAAAAAAATTAATTTGATTAAACCTAATTTTCAAATAAATCCATTACTTCTTTTTCCCAACCCTCTTTATGTATTATTCTTC
>JAUNXD010000065.1 GCA_030539985.1 Methanobrevibacter sp. | reverse complement strand
TAAGTCAGTAAATATAACATCAGTTATTAGAATAATGTAAATATTATTTCACAATAACTACGGAAAAATATTGCAATGCAATATAATTATAATAAGAGAATGAAGTGTCGACGATGAATCTAAAATCTAATGTAATAAAATTATCCATACTATTCATGCTGATATTGGTATTAATTCCAGTAGCTAGCGCTATGGATTCTAATGAAACTTTTTACATTGAATATGATAATGCTGATTGCGGAGATGTCGTCGATGAATATGAAGTGGAAGATACATCAGTAGAACATTCTCCTAATGAGAATGTGGAGGCATCCGACTCATTTAGTGATGATCAATATAATAATCATGTGGAAGAAATTTCCATTAATAATATGGAGAGTAGTTATGAGGAAATTTCTCAAATCAACAATGTTGAATACAATCAGGAAGTGATTACTCCTATATTAAATGAGGATGATGTCAGCGTATCTAAGGATTATATTATTGTTATTGAATCAGAATTAGTTAATATTAATGTTAGTGATGATTTTGACAATTTAACTAATGATATGGATAAAACTAGTGAAAATGAATTCACACACAATGAAAATAGTGTATATAGGGATTTGCTCTTTATTTCTAAATATGGAAGTAATCTCAACTTTTTATTAATTGATGCTTTTTATAATAAGGTATGTTATTCAGAATCGTCTTTAAATGAGAATGATGATATTACGACGAAGATTTTTGAATTAAAGGAAAAGCTTTTATTAAAACATGACATGCAAGCGCATTTCGACAATCAGATAGTCGATGAGGTAGAAGAAATAGTTTGCATTAATAAAATTACCACTGATTTTGCATATTACATTGATAACTCTATAGTTGGTGCGGACAGTATGTTTTGTTTCCAATCTTGTTTTTCTAATTTTAAATCTTATTTTTATACTATTTTTCTAATTTTTGGTGATATTTTTTGAGGGGATGCTGATTTTATAAATTATTGTTGGATCTTTAGAATTTAATGTTGATGCCTTATTCAATTCTTTTTAATCATTTTTCATGAAATGGTTTTTTCTGGTTGAAGTAGGGATTCTGGTAATTTCCGATTGCCTGTTCGGTTGTTTAGATTTTTCAAAAGGTTTCGCATGGCTGAGAAGTTTGGTGTTTTATTCGAAAATATACAATATAATTTAAATGGCGCATTCATCAAAAATATTGAATTCAATATACTGGCAAAATAATATCGTTGGCACACTCACTTTACAAAAATATTATCTAATAGAATCTATAACAATGTGTTCCACTAAAAATTTCTTGATATAATTTGCGGCAATTTTTTTCTTTCAGAAAAAAAGAGGTAAAAACAATGAAATTAAATGCGAAACTTTTAGTAGTCGCTATGATATTTGCAATGATCTTTTCAATTAGCGCTGTTGCAGCTGCAGGTGAAAATATCACTGAATTATCCAGCGATTTAACTCAAGTTCCACATGAACAGGTTGTTTCAGTTGCTGAACCAACAGTTCAGGAAGTTGAAACAATAGATTTGGAGACGTCTGCTTCAGATAGCAATCAGGAAATCACCAGCATTTCTTCAGACAAACACGACATTGATGATTGCAAATCAAGTTCAGACGATAAATCAAGCTTAGATGAAATCAAAGCTAATGAGAAAAATAAAAAAGATGATGTTTTGGGCGTTTCTCAAGAAGACGCCTATTCAGCTTCTAACGATGAGTCAATTTTAGGAGCTACCCTATATATTAATGATTATTTATCTGCGGGTGCAAATAAATTTAGTAATCTTACTGATGTGATTAGTAGATATGCTCAAAGTGGAGATATCATTGATTTGCAGGGTCGTACTTTCATTGGACAGAATTTAAGATTTAGTAAAAATATAGTTCTTGCCAATGGAAAGTTGGATGCCATTTTAGGTAATGGTAATTATCGTTTAGAGGGATGCACTCTTGAAAATTTATCCATAAGCAACTTGCATACCGGTGGAGGAACTGGTATTTTTAGCTGTACTATAAATAATGTAGTTTTTGACAATTGTACTTCAGAGGATTCTTGTGTTTTCCTTATCAGATCTTCTACTTTGGAGAACGTTAATTTTACAAATTGTCATGCTTTAAAGCC
Source organism: Methanobrevibacter sp. (assembly GCA_030539985.1). Lineage (GTDB taxonomy): Archaea > Methanobacteriota > Methanobacteria > Methanobacteriales > Methanobacteriaceae > Methanocatella. The sequence goes on along the minus strand of JAUNXD010000065.1, from coordinate 6,211 downwards.
TGCAGACCCTGCTGAACAGGATTTTGAGACTGGGGTTATGATTGTAACATACTATTCCAATTATAATAATTGTAACTTCATTAACTGTTCTTCTAACAGGCACTCAGGTGCGATTTGTGTTGCAGGAGAACAGGGCAATGCAGTAAACATTACCAATTGTAACTTTGACAATTGTACATCCGGTGTTGGAGGAGCCATATACCTTCACGGTACAGGGCTTTCCGAGACACTCCACAGTAACGTTATAAACTGTACTTTCACTAACTGTCATGCAACAGAATGGGGTGGAGCTATTGGTTCCAGTCAGGATTTTTTAAATGTTGAAAACTGTGAATTCATCAACAACACAGCTAAGCAAGGTGCCGCTTTCATGGTTGGAGGTATCACTCACGGTTTGGATGGTGATAACTCCGAGGGTAATCATAATACTATGAAAAATTGTCATTTCTACAACAACACCGGGTCTGTTGAAGGTGGAGCTGTTCACATTACCGGTGATTACAATACTGCTATAGATTGTACTTTTGACGATAACTATGCTATCAACGGTAAAGGTGCAGCTATTTATGTAGAAGGTGACCATGCTTCTATCATCAACAGTAAGTTCAGAAATCATGAGTCTGAAATGGGAACCGTATATATCGAAGGACATTACTTTAACTGTACTGATTCAATTTTCACTTCAAATGTTGCTTCCCATGGAGGTGCTGGTCTTTATGTGCAAGGTAACTATACTTTTGTTTCTAACTCCAAATTCAGGGACAACAATGCTTCAATGCATGGTGGTGCAATCCATACTATTGGAGACTATGCTAGAATTTTCCATTCCGATTTTAAGGAAAATAATGCTATTCCTAATTCTAAAGACCCTGAATATGGATTGGGAGGAGCTATTTACATCAATGGGGATAATAATGAGATATCATACTCTACTTTCTCCCACAACACTGCACGTAATGGTTCTGCAATATATAACAGAGGTGAGGATTTACATTTAAATGATGATACATTCACTAATAACCAGGCATGGAGTTACTTCTTGTTCACTGAAGCAAAACCTCCTGAAGCCTACTGGAGTGAAGATTTGGAATTTTTAATCAACGTCACTCTTGTGGCTGGAGACAACCTAATCAATGCTATATATAATGACTGGCATAAGCCAACACCTTCCGGTGTGGTGGATGAAATCTTCTTCCATAATATAACATACACTCTTAAACCGAATGACTTGTATCCTACAGGTATTAAAACCACTACCGACCAGGAGGTTCATCCGATTTTAGGGGTTGAAAACAGTCATAATGGAGCTTATCTTTATCAGGATGCCCGTGAAGATGATCAATATATTGAAATTAACATCACTTATGGAAATAATGAAGTATTTGAATATAGTGGTAAAACCGATATGAGAGGTAATATTCTGATTGCAGTGACAAAAGAAAACATGACAGATGGAGAATTCCGTCCGGGCATTTATAATGTGACTGCTCATCACCCTGCTGACAGTCAATACACTGCAATAGACAACTCCACAACATTCAGAATACTGCCTCATGTGGATGTGAGCGTTAAAAAGACAAGTAACAAGGACGTTTACTTTGTGGGTGAAAATGCAATATTCAAAATAACCGTTAATGGTGTCGGTACAAATGCTACCAACGTTACCGTTAAGGACATCCTTCCGAGCTCATTAAGGTATGTTTCAGCCAAGGCCACCAAGGGCAGCTACGATTCAACTAGCAATGAATGGTATATCGGATTCCTTCCTCATGGCGCATCCGAAACATTGACATTGACCGTACAGACTACTCAATTGGGAACCTATGACAATGTCGTTAATGTGACATGTACCGAAAGGGATTGGAACTTGTCAAACAATGTCGACAACAAGACAATCAAAGTGAACCTGTACTACACCAAGGATGCAAACGTGACCCAGACATCAGCCGGTGAATATATTGAATATTACATAAGGATATACAATACCGGAGACACCGATTACACTGAAGTGTTCAGGGTGCATGATATGATGCCTAGTGGAATCAGGTATGCTGATGAATATCATATTGAAGGTGCGGACCTGGTTTATGCGCTTCTTTACCCTGACCAGCAGATTTGGGACCTGACCAATATTGTTGCCGGAACCCATGCCAAAATCACAGTGAAGGCACAGGCACTTGTTGACGGTATATGGAACAACACTATCAGAGTTAATGATTATCCTTCTGTGAACTACACTGTCAACGTCTCATCAAGCGCTGATCTGCACATTATAAAGGACGTTATTCCTAACATTGTGAACAAGGGTGATATTGTCAATTGGACAATAATAGTCATTAACCATGGTCCAAGTATCGCGTATAATGTATATGTGGATGATGTTTTACCTGCTGGATTGGTGATTGCAGGCCATGCTACTCCAAGCGACAACACCAGGTTTGACCGGACCACAGGCAGATGGACTATCGGCACCTTGGGTGTTGAAGATTATGTGACCTTGATTATTCCAACAAGAGTGACCATTACAGCACATAACATTACCAATACTGCTGTTGTAAACAGCACCACTCCTGACCCTGACCCTACCAACAACGAGGACAACGCTACCATTTACTTCAATCCTGATGTGAGCATTGTCAAGACCGTTTCAACCCAGCAAACTTATCATGGTGATATCGTATCATGGACTATTACCGTGACAAACAATGGTCCTAACACTGCAACAGGAGTGTATGTGATTGACAGGATTACCTCCGAAGGATTAAGGTATGTGAATCACACTATCTCAAAAGGAACCGGATATAATCCAGTGTCAGGCAGATGGACTGTCGGTGATTTGGAAGATGGGGAATCAGCAACATTGACCATTAACACTTTAGTGACAATGTATGATGGATCTATCCTAAACAATGCTACAGTATATGCATCCAATGATAATGACCCTGATAACAATTACGCTGAAAACTTCACACAGGTCAGAACAGAAGCGGATGTTGGAATCGTGAAACTGGTTTCAAATCAGACCGCACATTATGGCGATGAGATTGCATGGACAATAATCGTTACCAACTATGGTCCGAACACTGCTGAAAACGTTGAAGTAATTGACTTCCTTCCTGTCGCTGACTTGGTGCAAACCAGGGAGCCATACAGGACCAAGGGTACAATATCACATGCCGGAAACAATGGAAGATGGGTGATCGGCAGCTTGGCAAACGGCGAAAATGCCACATTGATAATTTATACTAAAGTCCTGTCAACCGACAAGACCATTATCAATGTTGTTAACGTAACCACTTCCACATATGACCCTGACCCGTCCAACAATGAGGCTGAAAACGGAACTTACGTTCCTCCAGAATGTGATGTGCAGGTTGTTAAAACCGTAAGCAATTCCACCCCGAACAAGGGGGATACTGTAGTCTGGACAATATCAGTCATCAATGTAGGGCCTAATGCCGCTGACGATGTTGTTTTACATGACTTATTGCCTGCCGGATTGGAGTACGATACACATGAAAGGCCAACCACAGGCTCATACAGCCATATCTCAGGAAAATGGACTATCGGAAGATTAGCAGTCAACTCAAGACAGATATTGACCATTACAACAAGGGTCATCGATACAGGAAACATTACAAACGAGGCTAATGCGACCACCGCAACATATGACACTAACTTGGCAAACAATTATGACAATGAGACAATCCACGTTCCTGCAGTTGCTGACTTGGAAATCATCAAGTTGGTATCCAACAAGAACCCTAAGTTCGGCGAATTGATAAACTGGACTATAATCGTACATAATAATGGTCCTAATAATGCTAGGAATGTTTATGTGATTGATAAGCTGCCTGCCGGACTGATTTATGTCAATGATTCAACCGATGGTGAGGATTATAACCCTATAAGCGGCAGATGGACAATCGGAGACCTGATGCATTATGACACTATCCAATTGATAATCACTACAAGGGTTAACATTACCAATGCGACAATCAACAACATTGCAGTTGTATATTCATCCACTCCGGATGAGAATGAAACCAATAACAAGGCAAACAACACTACCCATGTGGACCCTGTTGCTGACTTGGCTATCGGCAAATTCGTATCCAATGTGCATCCTGGATTCAATGAAATATTCAACTACACTATACTGGTCACTAATTTAGGTCCTGACACTGCTGTTAACGCATATGTCATTGATCATTTGCCTAATGGCTTGATTTACATTTCAGACGATTCCAACGGCAAATATGATCCAATCACTGGCAGATGGGATATTGGAAACCTGTCCGCTGAAGAGGGCTTGAACAGTGTCAGTTTGGAAATTGTTGTAAGGGTGAATGTCACTCAGTCTGACCTGATTACAAACTATGCTAACGTGACAAGCGAAACCTATGACCCTGACTTAACCAACAATGAGGACAATGTAACCATTGACGTTGGACACATTGCCGATTTGAAAGTCATCAAGATAGTTTCAGCTAACACTTCAAAGATAGGTGATGAAATCACATGGACCATAAGAGTATACAACCTGGGTCCTGACACTGCTATTGGCGCATATGTATTGGATTCACTTCCAGAAGAGTTGATTTATATTTCCCATACAGTTTCAAAAGGAACATATTACCCTGAAATCGGATACTGGGATATTGGAGACTTTGAATATGTCAACAATGACACTTACGAGTACTTGACTATTCTAACACGTGTGAATGTCACTAACATGAACATTACCAACATTGCTGTGGTAAATTCCACAACTCCGGACAATAACGAGTCAAACAATATAGCGAACAACACTACCGTAGTGGATTCATTTGCTGATTTGGAAATAATTAAACTGGTTTCAAACAAGACTCCTCACTTTGGAGATGAGATTACATGGACCATAATTGTTATTAACCATGGTCCGAACACCGCTTACAATGTCAATGTGACCGATAAGTTGCCTGCTGGCTTGATTTATCTCGGAGACAATTCAGGCGGTAAATATGATCCGACAACCGGATTATGGAACATTGGCGAGTTGGCCAAAGGAGCAAACTCAACTATTATAATCACCACTAAGGTGAATATCACAAACGCAACCATAATTAACGTGGCTGTAGTCAACTCCACAACTCCTGACAATAACGAATCCAACAACATTGCTAACAACACTACCGTAGTAGACCCTGAAGCGGACTTGGAGATTATCAAGCTGGTATCCAATGCCACTTCCAAGAATGGTGATATAATCACCTGGACAATAATCGTGACAAACAAGGGTCCTGACGTTGCAAAAAGAGTGTTTGTTAGAGATGATTTCCCAGAAGAAATGGTCATTACCGGATTCACAAAAACCAAAGGAATATTCGACACTGAATCATTAGTGTGGTTCATTGAGGAGATGGCGAAAAATGAAACTCAGACATTGATTATTGCAGCTAGAGTAAATATCACAAACGGAAACATTACAAACATTGTGAATGTCACAAACGATATCTACGATCCAAATGAAACCAACAATGAAGCTAACAACACTACAGTTGTTGATCCTAAGGCTAATTTGGTTGTTGTGAAATTGGTATCTAACAGCACTTCCAAGTTTGGTGATGTGATTACCTGGACTGTTATCGTTACCAATAAGGGTCCTGACACTGCAGTTAATGTGACTGTTACTGATAAGTTGCCTGCTGGATTGGTTTATCAAGGTGATGACTCAGAAGGTAAATATAATCATGTTACTGGTGTTTGGAAGGTTGGTGACTTGGCTAATGGTGCAAGTGCTACTTTGGTGATTACCACTTTGGTGAACACTACCAATGCTACAATTTTGAATGTTGCTAACGCTACCACTGACACTCCTGGCAATTCCACTCCTGGTAACAACACAACTAATGTTGAGCCTCTTGCTGACTTGGAAATCATCAAGTTGGTATCCAACAGCACAGCCAAGAAAGGAGATACTATTACCTGGACAATCATTGTCACTAACAATGGACCGGACACAGCAAAAGATGTAATTGTTAAAGATAAATTACCATCCAGCTTAGAATACCGTGGACATGCTTTGGATAAAGGGTTATATGATGCATCACAGGGCATTTGGTCAATTGGCGACATGGCAAAAGGCGATTCCATCAAATTAATTATCACAACCATTGTGAAAATTTCAAATGGAAACATAACCAACATTGCAGTTGTTAACTCAACAACC
>JAUNXD010000295.1 GCA_030539985.1 Methanobrevibacter sp. | reverse complement strand
CTATTAAAATAGACCCTTATTTGAACTGGGATTCTGGAACACTCAATCCATATCAGCACGGTGAAGTGTTTGTAACTAGTGACGGTATGGAAACCGACTTGGATCTTGGACACTATGAAAGATTTCTCGATGTGGAACTTAAAGGACTAGCTAACATTACAACCGGTAAGGTTTATGAATCAGTAATCGCCAAAGAGCGAGAAGGAGGATACCTAGGTGAATGTGTACAGGTTATTCCACATATTACCAACCGTATCAAGGAAATGATTAGGATGACATCTGAAAGTGATGATTATGATGTTGTTTTAATCGAACTTGGAGGTACTGTTGGAGATATCGAAAGTCAGCCTTTCCTTGAAGCGTTAAGACAACTCAGAAATGAGGAAGGTCGTGAAAACGTTATGTTTGTCCATGTTACATTCATTCCCTACCTGAATGCAGCTGGAGAATTCAAAACCAAACCAACCCAACATTCAACAAAAGAATTGAGAAGTGTGGGTATTAACCCTGACGTTATTGTATGCAGGTCACAGGTGCACATTGACGATGCCCTTTTAGCGAAAGTTGCACATTTCTGTGACGTGGATGTCAATGCTGTGGTCAACACTCCTGATGCCGGAACAATATATGAGGTTCCTTTGGTTTTAGAGGAACGCAACATCGGTGAGCTTATAGTCAATAGAATAGGATTGGATGTTAAAGCGGATTCTTCCAAATTGAACGATTGGGCTGAAATCGTTAAGTCATTGAGAATAACCGATCCTAAGGTCACCATCGGTATTGTCGGCAAATATGTTGAACTTGTATTCGTGAATCTCTCTTGCATGCTGCAGCAAGCATTGGAGTTAAAGCGGACATCAAATACTTAAGTTCTGACGTTGTGGAATTGGACCCTGAAGATTTGAAGAATTTTGACGGTATTCTTATTCCTGGCGGATTCGGTGAACGTGGTTTTGAAGGAAAACTTGATGCAATCGATTATGCAATTGAAAATAATGTGCCTTTATTCGGTATCTGTCTTGGAATGCAGTCCATGGTAACCCAATTTGCAAGAAGAAACGGTTATCCTGATGCAAACAGTTCCGAATTTGATGATAATCTGGAATTCCCTGTAATTGACATGATGGAAGAGCAAAAGAAAATCAAGAACATGGGAGGAACCATGCGTCTTGGATCTTATGACTGTAAAATCATTGAAGGAACCAAAACTCATGAGGCATATGGTGAAATCGATATTGAAGAACGTCACAGACACAGATATGAGTTCAACAATGATTACAGAGACGATTTGCAGGATAAAGGTTTAATAATTTCAGGAACAAGTCCTGATGACTTTTTAGTAGAAATTATTGAATTGCCAAATCATCCATGGGCTATTGGTTGTCAATTCCATCCTGAATTTAAATCAAGACCTAATAGGCCACATCCTTTATTTAAATCATTTTTAGAAGCTATTTATAAGTATTCTAAAAATTAATTTTTCTTTTTTTATATAAATTTTTCATTTTGAAATCAATTTTGCTTACTTGCTTTCTATCTAATTAATATATTTTAAATTCAAATATTATTATCATGATTTTAAGTAGCATATTTTTAATTCAGATAGTAATAACAATTTTGTTTTCAATTTCAGCCGCAATTTTTGATATTAAAGACAATTTTGTTCCGAACATATTGACTTATTCTCTGGTGTTTTTTGGGTTAGGTTCGAATTTGATTTTGTCGATGGTTTCAAATAATGTTAAATTCATTTTAGCTTCATTTATTTCAATGGTTGTAACATATTGTATCACTTATATGTTATGGAAATTGAAAATGTGGGGTGGTGGTGATGTGAGGCTGTTTACTGCTATTGCGACAGTAATACCATTGGGTCTAAATGTTGACTTCTTGAATATTTTTCCCGAACTGTCTGTATATCCGTTTGCATTCAGCGTGGTGGTAAACAGCATTCTTGTGTCTTTTCCGTTTTTGATGGTTTTCCTAATCTA
>JAUNXD010000294.1 GCA_030539985.1 Methanobrevibacter sp. | reverse complement strand
GGATTTTTAAAACCGTTAATTTGTTTTAAAGCTTCGACCGCACCACCTCTTTCCATTGATGCGGTAACAACACCGAATATTTCGGTTGTATCAACTTTGCTAATCTTTCTAAGATATGCAATTTTCCTTAATGAAATAATAAGACCATAAATACCTATAAAAAGAATTATATAAGTAATGAGTCCACCTTGAGTGAAAATATCCATTATCCCATCAAAAATCGGAGTAATATACTCAATAATCATTTTTATCACTATAATATATTATATTGAAAATCATTTATATGCATATTATATTAATTCATGTACTTAAATATTGTTTAAAAAAAGAGTTGAAATCATTTCATCTTGGCAACAGTATTCCAGGACCTTCTAACAAAATCCGGCATTTCATCATAAGTATAGTTAGTTAGGAATTTTTTTGTTGTAGGGTCTGACGGATAACCTGAACCGATACCGCCCTGCTTTATAAACTCTTTATTTATCTCGGCAATCTGAGCATCACGTTCGGCTTTCGCAATGATTGACGCTGCACTAACCTGTATATAATTATCATCAGCCTTATGCTCAGCAATAATATCAAGTCCAGTATCTTTTCTAAGATTTTCCTGAAACCTTTCAGCTTTCACATCAACCGCATCAACAATTGCTTTTTGAGGGTTTAATCTTAAAATCAATTCTTCCATGGCTTTTTTTTCAATCTCATTTAAGTTGATTCCATCTGCCCTCATCTCATCAATCTCACGAGCAGAAATTACAATCATGTCATATTCAAACATCTTTTTAAGCTTACGGGACAATATGACCCTGCGGTTTGGAGTTAATCTCTTTGAATCCTTAACGCCCATTCTTTCAAGGACTTTTTCCATTTTTTCAGGAACAATGACTCCTGCAATTACCATAGGTCCGAGAACAGACCCTCTTCCAGCTTCATCAACGCCTAAAATATCCATAAAAATCAAAAAAATATAAAAAAAGAAGTGAAATAAAAATTTAATTTTATTTCATAGCCCTAAGACGGACTTCAGGTTCTAATGCTAACGGTTCAGCAGCAACAATCGCTGTACCTTTTGCTACAACAGTCATTGGATCTTCGGAAATTTCTATTGGTATGGAAATTTCGTCAAAGACTCTTTCTTTCAATCCGCGAAGTCTTGAACTTCCACCGACAGCAACAGAATTATTATAAACTCCCATCATCAATTCCGGAGACAATCTTTCCAGGATTATATTTAATCCATCAACGATTTGCTGCATGAAAGGTTCAACAGCATCTGCAACGAGCATTGAATCAATGACAACTTTCTTAGGTCTATTGGTTTCTAAAGATTTACCTATTACTTCAACACTTAAGTTTTCAAGCTGTTCGGAACAGTGTACCATTCCAACTTCCATTTTAGCGGATTCTGCATCATGAATACCAATTGCTACATCGTATTTTTCTGCCACAAGCTCAACAATCTTATTGTCGATGTCATCTCCACCGCATCTTACGGTTTCGATATCATTAATTCCACCGAGGGAAATGATTACAATATCAGTTGAACCTGCACCAATATCCACAACCATAGTACCGTTTGGTTCTGCTATAGGCAATCCTGCACCAATAGCTGCAGCCAGTCCTTCACTAATTACTAAAATATTTTGTGCACCTGCTTTTCTACCTATTTCTTCGGCAGCATTTTTTTCCACTTCAGATGCGTCTCCAGGAATTCCGATAACGATTCTTCCTACAGTTTCACCTTCATTAATACCGATCTGCATTGCTTTAATGAGTAATGCCTGTGCTTGCACAACATTTTCAATAACTCCCTTTTTCAAAGGCCTTACTGCAAGAATATCTTCAGGAGTTCTTCCAAGCATTTTTTTAGCTTCTTCACCAACAGCTAAAACTTCAGATGGATCATCCTTTTTAACTGCCACAACAGATGGAATTTGGTATAAATCAAATTTGTCACCTGATGGTTTTGCAATTACAGTATTTAAAGTTCC
>JAUNXD010000064.1 GCA_030539985.1 Methanobrevibacter sp. | reverse complement strand
GACTACAAAGACAAAATGATGTGCTGTGGTGCAGGTGGAGGTTTAAGATCCAGAGATTTAGATGTAACTACCAGTTTCACTAAAGAAAAACTCGACCATATGACTGAAGCAGGAGTAGATGCAATCGTTAACGTATGTCCTTTCTGTCACTTACAATTTGACCAAGGTCAAACTGAAGTTAACGAAAGATACGGAACTGACTTTGCATTACCAGTATTCCACTTAGCTCAATTATACGGATTAGCTATGGGATTATCTGCTGAAGAATTAACCTTCGATGCTCAAAAAATTGATGCAACTCCTGCTATCAAAAAAGCATTAGGTGAATAGATTTAAGGATTTTTCAATCCTTACTTTTTTATTTTTTTAGGCATTGAAAACACATTTTGGATAGTTATCTACTCTTGATAACTATTTTTTTTATCAAAAATTTTTTTTGTTTGTATCATTGCGAATAATTCGTAATCATGTTTATATACTAGAAGTTAAATAAAATAAACTAATATAAAAAAGAGGTGTAATTATGTTTGTAGCAACATTAGACGGAATATTCAAATATTCAGACCTTCCTGAAGAATACGAACCTTACGTACAATTCAAAGCAACAATAGATAAAAGAGAAATAAAAGATAGTGATGAAATAGCAATTCTAAACATTGCTGGAACTTCAACACATCACGTATTATTCCTAGATTCATACAGCAGCATCAGTGAAATCGAAGCTGAACTAAAAGACGCTGACGCTAAAATCAATCACACAACCTTAAAGATTATAGGTGGACATTTATGAACTTACCATCTGAACAAACTTGGTTAGTTCTCCAGCATTTAATATCCGACCTGACCAGAAAAGGATATGAAATTCCAAGTGGAATTAACCCTGAGATGGGATTGATAAGATCATCTGTCAGTTCATATAAAAGAGATCCAACCCATCCTGATTTGATCAATGGTTTAGCTAAGGCTGAAATGTCCTTAAACAATATTCAAGCGACACTCATAACATTGGCTGAAGAACATGAAGATGAAGAATATGTTGACCATTGGCTTGACTTGTTAAAGCAGGCAATGCAAGGAAAAGAAGTATTTCAATTTGCAAAATCAAGGTCAAAATTCTTAGCCAACACTCCTCCGGGTTTGACAACAGGCAGAATTAACTTAAAAGTTCCTTTAGCTGAGGAAAGAGTTCAAGAAATTGCAGAATGGAATGGTCTCATCATAGAATTTGAGGATGATGTGACTGTCGAATTACATGGTGATAAGGAAGACCTCAAAGCAGGCGTACAGGAAATGGGGTCATTCTTTTTAGAACAATAAAATAAAATAAGGTGATTAAATGACTAAAATCTTAGCAGTTAGTGATGTTCATGGTGAAGAAAACGAAAACCTATACACTTACCTGAAAAACAATGAAGATATTGAATTAGTTTTAATTCTAGGGGATATTACTGACTTCGGACCTTTGGATTTCGTTGAAACATTCATAAATAAAGTGGCAGATTGTGGCGTGGATGTCATTGCCATTCCTGGAAATTGTGACCCTGCTGGAATATGCAATGCCATTAATGAAGTTTCTTTCTGTCTCCATAACAACATTATCGCTTATGGTGATGCAATACTTTTCGGATTTGGAGGATCAAATCCAACTCCATTTGACACTCCTGGAGAAATGGACGACGACAAAATCTACAGGCAAGTCTATGACTTATTGGCTAATTATGATTATGTTTACAATTCAGATGTTCCTAAAGTAAGAATATTAGTTACCCATGCTCCACCATTCAATACTGCAGCTGATAGGGTTGAAAATGGGGAACATGTGGGCAGTTCTGGAATTCAAAAGTCCATTCATGAATTCGAGCCTGAAATAAATCTTTGTGGACATATTCACGAAGCAAGGTCCTTAAGTAAAATAGGTAAAACTACTGACGTGGCAAATCCAGGTATGCTCAGGGACAACGGGGCAGTTTTAATTGACATTAAAGATGGCTCCAATTATGATATAGATATCATTTCATTAGATGAATGAATATCTCTATTTTCTTTTTTTCTTTTTTTGTTCAATTTCTATTAAAATCAAATGAAAAATTTTATTTAACATTAATTTTATATATAAAATCATATAATTTATGAGTGATTATGATGATTTGGGTTACTGGAGATGTTGACGGCAAATTGTATAAGGAACCTTTTTCCAAAGGAATAATGTCTCGATCTCTCAATGTTGCAGATATTGGAATTGAACGGGCGCATGATATAGCAAGTGATATTGAGGCTTTTTTAATAAAAAATGATATTTCTGAAATTTCCAGCGCTGATTTGGCGGATGTTGTTTTGAACCATTTGGAAAAAATTGACCCTAAGATTGCTATCAGATACAAGCATTGGAGATCTCTCAGAACATCTAAAAAACCATTGATCATATTGATTGGTGGGGCTTCCGGTGTTGGAACCTCTTCAATGGCTTTTGAGCTGGCAAACAGGTTGAGGTTAAAGAATTTAATAAGTACTGATATGATTCGTGAGGTAATGAGGAAAATCGTATCCAAGGAGTTGAGTCCAGTAATTCATAAGTCAAGTTTTGATGCTTATGAGGCTATCAGAACTCCTTCCATTAGGATAGATTCAGTGATTGAAGGGTTCGTAAGTCATGTTGATGTTGTTAATGTAGGTATTGAGGCAATCATCGAACGTTCAGTTAAGGAAGGGATAAGTACCATTATTGAGGGAGTTCATGTTGTTCCTGGATTTATCAGGAAAGATTTGCTTGAAAATAATAATATTATCATATTTACATTGATTGTTGGGGATGAGGAGGCTCATAAGCAAAGATTCTATTCAAGATGCAGGCAACCTTGGGTTAAAAGGTCTCTTGAGAGATATATGGATAATTTTGAAACAATCCGTAAGACACAAAACTTTTTAGTGCAGCAGGCTAAAATTCATGATACACATATAATTGACAATGTGGATATTAATGAAACCATTGATACGATGGTGGGTGATATCCTAGAGAAATTTGGTGTTGATGATGATGTTGAATAAGAAAGTTAAAGACATAATGACAGAAGATGTAATTACAACCACATCCGACATTGATGTGGTGTATGCATTTGAAAAATTGATGAAATATAGGATCAGTTCTCTTCCAGTTGTTGAGGGCGATAAGTTGATTGGCATAATAACTGCGACTGATGTTGGCCATAATCTCATATTGGATAAGTATGAGTTGGGCACTAGTGTTGAAGAAATCATGATTACTTCAGTGGTTACAGTTTCTCCAGAGGATACTCTTGAAAATGCAATTACGATTATGAAAGAAGGTGTTTCTTCTTCAGGTATTTTAAATCAACTTCCGGTTGTTGAAAAGGGAAAATTAGTTGGTATTATTTCTGATGGAGATATTATTCAGGAAATTTTTTAATTTCCCTTATTTTTATTTTATTTTATTTAATTTTAATCATTTTTAATTAGTTACTGTAAAAATATTTTTTTCTTAGAATAAGTTTTCATTAAATTTCTAGTAATTATTTTTTATTCTAGTAATTAGATTTTTGATAACATTTATATAATAGTAACATCATATATTATTATTGGCTAGACTGGAGGGTTAGGGGTCCTCTGTAAGCACACACCCCCTTTGGTGCGGTTGAAGTTCAGAAGGCGGCTTTTTAAGAGAGTATAAGCCTAGAAAAACAATATAGAAACCTCGTCCTGCAGGATTGGTGGTGATGAAGTTTTTACTGGAGGGTAAAAATTAGTCATCTTCGATATGGGAATGGGTCAGGCCCGGAAGGGAGCAGCTCTACTATTAACATTTCAATGCTTGTAGAATCCCGGGGTGGAGTTGGATTTTTAGATAACTTATATTTTTGAGATTAGTCCACTTCTGAACATGCCATTTAAATAAATGATTAAGTTTATTAATAAGTTTTTACATATATCTTATTATACTTGTTTTTCATATGTCGGGATGGCCCAGCCTGGTACGGCGTCGGACTGCTAATCCGATGGTCTCACGACCTCCGGGGTTCAAATCCCCGTCCCGGCGCTTTTATTATTATTTATCTATTTCTTGTTTATGATCATACTTTAATCCTATAGGGCAAGTATGCACAACTGCCGATTTGACTATAGGTATCTCATCAACAATGCTTTCTTGAACAGCATGTGCTATTTTATGCGATTCATTTAAACTCATGTTTCCATCAAGTTCAATGTGCAATGTAACGAGGGCATATGATCCAAGGTAATCTATTTTAATGTCATGTGCAGTGTTTGTTTTTGCCGCTTCATTGGCGATGTCCCTGATTTCAGTTATCAATTCTTCTGATGGAAGCTTGCCCATAATATTGTCAATGTTTTCTTTTGCAATCTCATAGCCTGTTTTGATGATTAGGCATCCTATCACTAACCCTATAATCGGGTCTAGTATCGGGTATCCCATATTGGAAACCACTACACCGACCAGCACGGCTACTGAAGAGAAAATATCTGTTTTCTGGTGTTTGCCATCAGCCACTATTGCTGGACTGTTTATCTCTTTTCCGATGGATATTATGTAATCGCTTATCTTTAAATTAACAAGGATTCCGACAACTGCCATTATTGCTGCGTAAGTGTCTGGAATGGTGATTAATGAAGGATGCAGTATTTTATCAATTGCTCCGGTGATGATTTCATAGCTTATCAGGGCCAAGAATACTACAATCACCAATCCGCTTATTGCTTCTGCGCGCCCATGGCCTATTGGATGGTTTTCGTCAGCAGGCTTTTGACCCACTACAAATCCCAGATATGCAATGATTGAGGTTGCAACATCTGAAAGGGTATGTGCTCCCTCGGATACTAATGCATAACTGCCTGAGAATATTCCAACGGCAATATTCAGAATGGTCAGGATACAATTGGCGATTATTGCTATTTTTGCAGCTTTTTTCCCGCCTTCACTTCTTAATTCATCCATTAACTACACGCTCTTCTAAAATATTCATTGCTTTTTCTATATTCTCATATGAGTTGGCGTAAGACATTCTAACATGGCCTTCACCATTTGATCCGAATGCTGCACCGTTAACTGTGATTACTCCTGCATCGGCTGCTTTTTTAACGAAGTCTTCATCCTCAATTTTCGGGAAAACATAAAATGCACCTTCGGCATTCACTGTTTCACATCCCATTTCATTCAGCCTTGAAACGATGAGGTTTCTTCTCTTTTTAAATTCATCCACCATCTTATTCACTTCATCCTGTGGACCTGCCAGGGCTTCTATTGCTCCTTTTTGGGCAGTGGAGTTGGCGCATGCAATGCTGTTTTGATGTATTTTGAATATTTCTTCGGAGTAGTTTTCATTGGCGGTTAAGTACCCCACTCTTAATCCGGTCATTGCGTATGTTTTTGAAAATCCGTTTATTGTAATTACATTGTCACTGTATTTTGCTGGGGAGTAATGCTTCTTGTCGTAAATGATTTTTTCATAGATTTCATCTGATATTATTAAGAAGTCATGGTCCATTGATAAATCTGCTATTGCTTTGATGTCTTCTTTTTCCATTACTGCTCCTGTTGGATTGGATGGGGAGTTCAGTATTATGGCTTTTGTTTTATTTGTGATTTTTTCTTGCACATCCTCTGCTTTTAGTTTGAATTCGTTTTCCATCTTGCAGTCAACTGGGATGATGCTTCCGCCTGCAAGGTTAATCACTGATTCGTATAGTAGGAAACTAGGATTTGGCAGGAGCACTTCATCGCCTGATTCGATGAATGCTTGTGTACTTGCATATAATGCTTCGCTTGCTCCAACAGTTACTATGACGTTTTCAGGAGTGGTGCTTATTCCATTGTCGTTTTTGAATTTTTTAACGATCTCCTCTCTCAGTTCAAGGTATCCGAGGTTTGGACTGTAATGTGTGTCATTGTCGTCAATGGATTTTTTCATTGCATCCTTGATGTTTTGGGGCACATCGAAATCTGGTTCTCCAATTCCAAGGTTTATTGCACCTGGCTTTGTTGCTTCAAACATTTTTCTTATCTGTGACAATTCTATTGGTTTTGTTCTGCTTGCAGGATTTATCATATTTTTTACCTCGCGTATTATATTATATATTATATATTATTATAGTAAATTTAATTTTTTCTAGTAATTATTTTTCACAGGATCCGCAATTGTAGCATGGGGATTTTTCGCACCATGGAGTCTGTTTTAAGTTTCTCAATCGTTTATGCTCTATTTTCAGAAATCTTTCGCTTACGCCAGTATTGATTTTGTTCCATGGTAGAGTGTCGTCTATATCATATTGGGGAGTGTTTTCTTTCCATTCTTTCATTGTGATATTTTTTGTCAAGGACTTTTCAATAATCGCACCAACTTGCCTATTTGCACAAGACAATATATATTGGACTAGTCCTTTTTTAGGACTTTCGCACTTTATATTATAATTTTTCATTTCCTTTTGTATAAACCGGGTTTTCTTTTTAATGTCTTTAAAATCATAACCTTCCCATTGTAATGGGGTATGGGGTTTTGGAATTACTGGATTGATGCTGAATTTCACCCGTTTAATGTTTGTGTGCATATCCGCAATTTTCTTCATATACTCGCACAGCTCTTTTACATCATCATGGGTCTCGCCAGGAATCCCTATCAGGAAATATAATTTGATATTGAAATCCAAATCAACAGCATTTTTTATTACTGTAAAAATTTGTTTTTCCAGTATGTCCTTATTCATAACTTTCCTTAATTTTTCAATGCTTTCCGGAGCAAGAGTAATGGTTTTAAGTCCACTTTTTTTCAATGTTTTCAAGGTGTCCAGTGTGATGGATTCGATCCTAAGCGATGGTGTTGAAATTTGAAAGCCTTCTTTTTCAAGCCCATCGATCAGCATGTCCAAGTCATGATAGTCTGAAACAGCCGCACCGATCAATGTTATCTTATTGAATCTAGTGTTTTTTCTGGTTTCAACTGCAATGTCGATGAGCTTTTCATAATTGGTTTGCCTCATCGGACGGTACAGGTACCCTGCCATGCAGAACCTGCATCCCCTGGTGCAGCCCCGTGACACGTTCAGCATTATGGTGTTGTTGAACACGCTATGGGTTTCATCATCCCCCTGGCTGATTATCGGGTTGGTGATGTGGTATGCATCATCCATGTCATTGACGATTGCGATTCTGGTTTCATTGTCATACTCGGGAATGTAAACTCCATCGACATCCAAATACTTCTGAAGGCTCCTGTTGCGATTGTCAAGGTATGAGTCTATAAAATCATTCATGACATTTTCTCCCTCGCCAATTATGAAAACATCAATATAATCGGATAGGGGCATGGGATTTGCAGTGGCACAGGGTCCGCCAGCAATTATCAAAGGGTCGTCGGCTCCTCGTTCGCTTCTTTTCAAGGGTATTTCAGCGTCTTTTAACATTTTCAAAACATTGAAATAATCTTCTTCAAACTGAAGCGTGAAGCTTAAAATGTCAAAATATTTGCTGGGAGTATTTGATTCTAATGATTTTATGCCTGGAAAAATTATCCTTTCACACCAAGTGTCTTCACGTTCATTGATGCTGTTGTACAGGATATTATAACCTAATGAAGACATTGCAGTTCTATAAACGTTCGGATAGCATAATCCGAACCGCAGGTCCACCCGCTTGTAGTTTTTTTGGAATGTGTTTTTTTCACTCAACATAAAATCATCCGCTTTTGCCTTACATTAGTATTTTTATTTTTTTCAATTAAATAAGTTATTTTCAATTTAAAAATTTATTTACCAATCAATTTTTCATTTTCCAAAAGTTATCTTTTCAATTTAATAATAATTTTCTCATGAATATTAAATTTAATTATGAATGGACATCACATAATCTATTCATTTTTCGTGGAATTGTAAAATTTTTATTTAAAATTTAAGAAATATGATTATACCATATTTAATTTTATCCTTTTTATTGCTTCATTAGGCGTATATATGAAGTTTTAATCTTTTTTCATTGATTTAAGCAATTTTAATTTGTTTTTCACATTTTAAAGTTTTAAAAACATTTATATAAGATAAGAAAAATAATCTTTATCCACTCATTATGAAATACTATTTGTTAGTATAATCATATTTTACTATAAAAATTTTCGTAATGAGAACCAAGAGGTGGAAAAATTTCGATAAAGAAAAGGACATTGTTGATATCTCTTGTGTTAATGCTGTTCCTAGCGGTAGGAGCGGTTAGTGCAACTGAATCAATCAATGTTTCAGATACAGAAGATTCAAATTTAGAAGACGGTGACTCGTCATTGTCTACACAAGATAAATTAGAAATTTCTAGCGAGGATTCTATCTCAGAAACTAATATAGTTAATTC
>JAUNXD010000293.1 GCA_030539985.1 Methanobrevibacter sp. | reverse complement strand
AATCAAGAAAAAGAAAGAATTTTATTACATTTAGAAGCTATTAAAGCAGATTGTAATGCATTAGCTATGGATGTACAAAAAACCTTAAAATTAAAAGATGTTGTTGAAGAAGACACTTTCAGTTTCTCAGCAACTGAAGAAGATGAGGAAGAAGAATAATATTCTTCCTTTTAATTATCTTCAATAACACTGAATCCTGTTTTTAAACCTTGCAATTCCTCTTCGGGAATTTCCAATACTTCAACATTTTCACTGACAACATTGCTTTGTCCAAATGGATCAAGAATAATCAATGTAGCGGTACCGTTTCCTTTTTTAAGTTCCTGAATATGCTCAAGAGCATTTTTACCATTTTTTTGAGATTCCTCATCATCAAATAAATTCAATGCTTTTTTAACGGCGGTTTCAAAACGGGTAAGCACGCCTTCTATATTGGTGACGTAACCTTCCGATTTTGGTCCGGGCTCCACTTTGATGCCCACTTCAGGAATAATGACTGTAGCGGATTGGGATCTGACCACTCTGACAGATAAATTATTTTTATTAATTTCAATGATGTATTTTGCAGGATCGTTCTGTTCCAATGCAATAATGTCTGAGTGTTTAAATCCGCATTTGGGGCATTGGATTGTTGTTTCCATAACATTTCCAAAATGAGGGATTTCAATTTCTTTCATAATTGATTTTGCAGTTCCTTCAACCCCGCATGCAGGGCATTTAATAACCATTTCGCTAATTGTTTCATCATTCATGTAAAACATATCCTTTGTAATTTAATTTTTCAACGATTTTATTTAACTTTTCGGGATTGGATGCGCAGATGGTGGTTTCTCTGTTTTCAGACAATCTGTATAATTCTGCCAAATATTCCTTTTTATTTTTATCTTCGTTGATTTTTTTAATAAACTTGTTGGCGGATTCACGGTCTGAAACGCCAATTTTTCTGGTCAAAGGTTCTTTGAATCCTTTGATGTTATATGTGATTTTTTCCAGTGTTCCATTGTTTTGATTGATAATTATGTCAATGACGTCCTCCAAATCATCAACGTCATTGATTAATTTGATTGTCACGCAGGATTTATTGATTATCCCTAAAATCTTTTCCAATGTATTTTCAATGGTTTCGGAATTAATGATATGCACATTGTTTGCACGTGCCTGGCTTAAAAGATGATCGTGGATGATTCTGTTTTCCTTAAAGAAATCAAGCTGTTTTCCTCCTCTGTGAATCTGCACTGCTCTTTTAACAAACCTTTCCTTGTGGGATTCTTCATCGGAACTTAATATGAAAAAGTAAATGTTTGCATAATCCTTGAATTGATCGATGTTAATTAATCCTGGAACCAGATGTACTCCTTCAATGATGATGTCATCATAATCGGTAATTGCTCTTTGAATAATTTTTTCAAGTGCGGGAATGACATATGCCGCATGGTCATCAAATCCTGCAGACACCAAATCATCATAACTTGTGTATTGGGTTTTGTTTCTAATGTTTTTATATGCATCATAAGATGAGCTGTGCAGTGCTGGTGCATATTCCTTACCTATTATGCCTCGCACAACCGCTCTTATGAAATCACTTTCAATTAAATGTTTTATATTTAATGTTTTCGCAAGTTCTGCAGCAATTGTGGATTTTCCAATCCCTGATGCACTTCCTATCAGTATAACATAAGGCTTTCTCATGTTAATTTTCTCCTCATAATTTTTTAATAATTATTTTTATGTATGTGATTTCAACTTAAAAAACATTATACTTTATTAATGTGAAAAATCATAATTAATTATAATAACATTTTTTTAAAATAATTTTTTTAAAAATATTAGTATTATGAATCATGTGATTAGTTATAAGTTATAAATTATAGGATAAAGGGGTGAAATTTTTGTATTCAGTAAAATCAGTTAAAGATATTCAGGATTTAAATCCATTCATCGTTGTCGGTTGTGGTGGTGGAGGAGAAAAATTCTCCAATCTTGAAGGTATTGAAACCGTAG
>JAUNXD010000292.1:714-2011 GCA_030539985.1 Methanobrevibacter sp. | reverse complement strand
ACGTTAGAATCTAAATGATTATCATGATTTTCAACAATTTTAACAGTAGCACCAGTTAAAGTAGCATAAGCCATTGAAGTAGCTCTGTTCATTTGTTGATGTAAATCTATTTCTTTTACTTTTTGAAGATCCCTTTCACGAGTATCATCATTTAATCTTCTGTAAATAATCTCATCAGGATTTGCTTCAATTAGGATAAACTGGTCAGGCTGCAATTGTTCTAACACCCAAATAGGTAATCCTGGTAAAAAACCGGCAGGAGTGTTGATTGTACAGTGAGTGTCAACAATAACATTGTCACTTTCGGACCTTTGTTTTATCTCTTTGGCCGCTTTAGCTTGAATATCCTTTTGAACTTCAGCAGGTAATTTTCTTAACTCATCCCTATGAGACACAATTTCATCTTTAATTGCAATCTCAGTCATTATGTCCCCATAATTTAAATGGACATAATCGACTTCATCTAAAGCTTTACTAAGTAAAGTTGTACTTCCAGAACCTGGAATTCCTGTTAATACTACTAATTTCACTTTAATCCCTCACTTTTAAAGAGAAAAATAGGAGAAAGATTAATCTCCTCCTAAAACTTTCCTGAGAATTGGATTTGCAGACATGAGTTGTTCTTCAGCCATCTCTTCGTATAGCTTGTGAATAATACCTACAGTAAGCAATACACCTGTACCTCCACCGAGAGCACCGGTTAAATCCGCTAGGAAAGCGATAAGACCTACATAAATACCACTTATAATGGTAAGAGCAGGAATATATTTTTTCAAAATTTTATATAATTGACGTTTACTGCTTCTAAAACCTGGTATTTGAATACCGGAACTATGTAGTTGTTCAGAAATCTTTTTAGCATTTAAACCACTGATTTCAACCCATAAATATGAGAACAGTATACAACATGCAATAAAGAATACCGCATATACTAAAACCTGTATCGGTTCAGTTATAAACATTGTCAGGTTCGGTGTTGATAACAACCATGCAATACCATCAACTGGTTTACCCTTGTCAAGATGACCTAAAATAGGAATACCGATCTTTTGGAAAACGTTTGCAAATAAAGTTACGTTTACAAGCAATGCACTTGTCAAAATTACAGGCATGTTACTTGAGTATACGAATTTCAATGGGTATTTTCCAACAGAACCTCTGATTCTTCCGTGTCCTCTCACACTACCGTGAGAAATAGGAATTTCAACTCTCATTGCTTCACCATAAAGAACAACTGCAAATACGATTATGGTTGCAAGCAATGGGATTAAAGCATAGAAGTTTGGTGTTCCCATAG
>JAUNXD010000292.1:0-704 GCA_030539985.1 Methanobrevibacter sp. | reverse complement strand
ACTTGTTGTATGAATTTTGGAATGATACCTGCAAGCAATCCGTCTTGAGCTGGTAAAATACTGAAAGTACCTACCATAATAGCTTGACAAACACCGGCAGCAATGAATAACCCAATACCACTACCGAATCCCCATTTAGAAACAACTTCATCAAGATAGATAATTACTAATGCTCCTAAAACAAGTTGCAAGATTAATATGAAAGTATATGAACCGTCAATAGGAACCAAGTTTCCAGTAAGTACCAATACACTTGCTTCAAATACTGTGAATACAATAGACAATACTTTTTGAGTTGCTTGGAAATGAGATTTATCTTTATGGGATGAAAGATCCAAATCCAAGAGATTTGAACCAACTAATAATTGTAAAACAATAGAAGCGGTAACAATTGGACCAATACCTAATGTAAGGATTGAACCAAAGCTTCCAGCCATTACTGCTCTTAATTGAGCAAAACTGTCAATAGCTCCAGGAGCTAAACCATATAATGGAATTTGAGTTAAAAAATAATATAAAACCAAAATAAGAGCAGTCCATTTAAGTTTTTCATTGAAGTCTTCTCTGTGAACGGGGGATTTAACTTCAGGAATGAACCTAAATATTGGCTCTAAAACTTCTAGTGCTGACATTTTCTTCCTCTGTAATAAAGAATGAAAAAAGCTATAATTCTATAGCTTCTCCTCCTAATTCTTCAATTTTTT
>JAUNXD010000291.1 GCA_030539985.1 Methanobrevibacter sp. | reverse complement strand
AGTTTGGGATATAAATAACGTCCTGGATGTGGACATCATTGTCGGTTGTTATCACAGGGGAGATTTTACCCACCTCGTCATAGGTGTCTGCATCTTGTGAAAAAGCGCCAAGCCAACTTAACAGGTAACCTGAAGATGCGAGATTGTCTCCTCCCTCATATGTATCGTTCTGACCGTAAATAGAGTATTGCAGCATTGTATTCTGCATGTTGTTTTCTGAAAAGTCTGTTGTAATTCCACAGGCTTTTAATAATGCAGATTCTAGAGCGCCTGTCATTCCGAATGCCCAGCATGCACCCATCCATCCTTGATCTCTGACTGGTGAAACCCATCCCCAGTCGCGCAAATCAAATTTGGTCGGGATGGCGGTTACATCTATGGTGTTATTAAGCAATGTCAATTCCATTCCTTTGCCAGCTATAATTGTTGCATAGAGTGTGTTGTTCAGACTCAAGGAATCGTTATTGCTGTAACTGTTGCTGTCGTCCAAATGACCCATTTCGTAATCATAATTTGTAAAAATGTCATTTTCATTATTCAAAAAGCTTGTATTGGAAATATTATAATAGGAATCATGAGCATATATTGCATCACCGAGATATGCAGTGTTGTTGATGAATCGGGAATCGGATACAAATAAGTCGCTAGCATCGGAATATATTGCTCCTCCTTCTGTTGGATATCCTTCAAATATCTCAACGCCAGTTAAGTTAAAAGTACAGTTGAATATTTCGCTGATGACATGTGAAATGTAGACTGCTCCTCCATTGAAAGTGGCGCTGCTGTTTGTAAAGGTTGAATTGTATAAACATAGCTGTCCTCCTAATTGGATATATGCGCCTCCAAATGAGGAGGATGTGTCCTTGAATAATGTGTCGGATATTGTAACGTTGCTTATGCTCATGCTATAAACGTCAGCATTGATTGCCCCTGCGTTTTTAGATGAGCTTGTGTTAATGAATTCACAATTTCCGATATATGTATTGCCAGTATCCTTAATTGCGATTGCTCCAGCACTTATCTTTGCAGTTAAGTTTTCAAATCTGGAATTGACAATTGTGCTGTTGGAATCCATAGTGTACACGGCCGGACAATACTTTGCAATCGTGTTCACAAACGATAGATTATCCAGGTTAAGGTTCGATTTTCTAGATACAATTTGGGAATATTTATTGGTTATTTTTGAAGTCATATGGGTGTTGTAAACATTAACGTCAGTTTTATTATCTGTAAATATGGATGATCCTCCGTCGCAAATGTTATCAATGAATTTGGAATTGTTACAGTTGATTTTTGCACTATTTGCGTATATTGCCCCACCATACTTTGTAGCATTATTGCTGATGAAGGTAACGTTGTTCAGTGTGACTTTTCCGGTGACATATATCGCCCCTCCGCTTTTGGCATTGCCGTTTGCAAGAACCAAATTGCAGATTGTAATGTTTGCACCGGTAATGTTGAATATTCTTGACTGGCCGTTTCCATCCAGAATGTGGTTATTTCCATTTATAACAAAATTGTTCCTTTCAATCAGGATTCCAGATTTCGTATCGCTTGCGTTGTTGAATTCATAGTTGCCATTAACATCTAGGCTATCTCCTGTTTGGTTCAAACTAATTTGAAAATCAGTGAATGTATTTTTTGAACCGACAACAGATGGAACTTCGTCCTGCTGAGTTTCTAAACTGTCTGAATTGTCATCGCTTAAAACATTGTCGGAAATGGGGTCTTCGGCGCACGCCGCCCCAACGGCCATGATTAAGACGAGCATAACAATCAAAATTTTTAAAGGCTTCATAAATGAATTTATGTATGGGCGATTATTTAAGTTATTATATTTAGTTTCGAAATTTCAATTCATGGAATTGCTTTTGATGCATTTTCAAATAATCCTTTTAAACATAATAATTAAGTATTGTTCAAAATATCTTATACTTACGCTCTCTCTACAAGAATTATTATGTGGTTTGTATTAATTAAATATTTCCATTACCTCAAATCAACATTTATTATCTAAT
>JAUNXD010000290.1:611-2025 GCA_030539985.1 Methanobrevibacter sp. | reverse complement strand
CTCCTGCTTTTGATTCCAGAATCATACCTATAAATGATGAGGATATTCTGAGCTATTTTAAATGGAGGCAGGATGAATCCTGGGTAAACTGTGTCAACTCCCATGGCATTTCATACCTCAAAAACAAGTATTCAAATTCTGAAGCCAACGATAAAATAAATGGCATGAAGTTGAATGAAGTGCACGAATTATTGTTTCAAAACGGCTTTAACTTGAATGATGTTGACACTTACAAGAAACGTGGAATAGGAATATATAGAAAAGACAAAAAAATCGAAGGTTTCAATAAAAAAGAAAATAAAAATCAGACTTCCTACAGAAGCTATGTTTTCACCGATTGGAATCTTGAAATATTCAGTGAAGATTTCTTTAAAAATATTGGAGTGATAAAATGAGTTTCATTTCAAAGATATTCGGTAATGACGATGAGGAATTTAATGAAGTCAGAGTTGACCGTGAAGTTCTTGAATCCGTAATCTATTATTCAAAAAAGGCTTATCCCAATGAATTTCTGGCTTTTTTCGATGGTGAGATAAAAGATAAGATTCTATACATAACAAGTTTAATTTTCCTTCCGGGAGAAACCTGCGAAACCGGTGCGGTAATACATACCGAAATGATTCCTATGAATACCAAATACCTGGGTTCCGTTCACTCACATCCCGGTCCAAGCGCAAGGCCTTCTGATGCCGATTTGAGAACATTTTCAAGGCATGGATACTTTCACATGATTGTATGTCTCCCTTATTCTCTAGAAACCTTCAGGTCATATGACCGATATGGTCAGCCAATTGATTATACTATTGGGGAGTATATGGAGTTCAATGAAAATAATCCTGATGACTTTTTCGATGAAAGTGATGTCGTAACCGACAGTGACGAGTTCAAACCGGGTTTTTTTGATGAGGATGATGACGAATTTTTCAAGACTCTTGATGATGAAAGGGTAAATCATTATGATGAGTTTGAAAAACGAAATCATATTAATGTAATCTCTAATACTCAAATGCCTCAACAGGTAATCAGAATTGAGTTAAATCCTGATGGTAGCGTTAGAAAAATAAGCAAAAATAAAAAATAAAATTTTAATCTCCATTTTTTTCACTTTAAATAGATAAGCTTATACATAGATGATTACTGGCAATAATATTGCCACCGTTTGGACGATAAATGGTAATTTATACTATTAATCAATCAACAAAAATTTAAAAAAGAATTTCAACAATCTACAATTTCAATTAAATATTTATTTGTGAAATAACAAAATTTACAAATGATATTTAACATTGTCAAAAGATTATTTTTAGGTGAAATTATGAAAAAAATATTAATGGCTGGTGCAATTCTACTCGCAATTTGTATTACCATCAGTGCAGTAAGTGCTGATGAAGGATGGAGTTTTAATTTCTCATCC
>JAUNXD010000290.1:0-601 GCA_030539985.1 Methanobrevibacter sp. | reverse complement strand
GAATCCAACAGTAATGGAGGATCGATTAAACTTGACAATAACGTATTGACCATTCAGGATTTCAAATTCACAATTCCTGATGGATTTAAAGAAAATGAAAGTGCTAAACTTGTAGGAGAAGAAGCTGATCAAGATGCTTTCCCGGATTATAAAATATCCTCTGAAAGATTTGACAATGGCGATGACAGTATAATCATTAAGGTTTTATTCGGTGACAAACAGTTAGATGATGATACCTACGAACCTGGTGAAAACTATACTGCTAAAGAACTCGCTGACGAAGATGGCTGGATTATAGAATACGATGATGGATTCGCATTTGATTACATAGAAGATGGAAAATTAGTTGAAATCTTCGCTCCTGATGAACAAAGCATCGTTGATTTAATCAATTCATCCGATGACAAGTAAATAGAGATTTTATCTCTATTTTTTCTATTTTTTGACTAAATTCACTACATTATCATATTTTTCAATGACCCTCCATCATTAAACATAAGTTAATTAAGTAAAAGAAGAAAAATATAATATGTGTTTGAAAGGAAATATTTTTCCTGAAAATTATTTAAAGCGCATTTTTAGAGGTAAAATAATGGATAAT
>JAUNXD010000289.1 GCA_030539985.1 Methanobrevibacter sp. | reverse complement strand
AGGATAATCTTAAAATGTTATTTTACTCAAGTATAATCTTATTCATAATTTCAACCATGTCAGTATCCTGTCAGACACATCTGGAATTTTTCACAGGCATTTTATATTCCTTATTGGTTTTCATTATTATATTTGTAGTTTATCAACTCACAAAACTTCTGCACTATGCAAAAAGACGATACTCAGTGATAGTGGGTGAGTACATGAGTCTGGTTTCAATACTTGTTTTCATATTGGGATTAACTTATGAATCCACAAGAAACCTGGACTATACTATGTTCAGTTCATTTTTAATACTGACACCAACATATCAGCTGATTTATGTTGTCATTGGAATAATCGTTGTTTTAGTTGCAGGAGTGCTTATAAATGATAAAGGAGGAAATCTATGATAATTCAGGGAACTGAAACATTAACCTCACTGATTCACATAATCTCCGAAAGCCTTTTAACACCTGTTGTTATCCTGATTGTTGTGGCAATAGTGATTGTTATACTGTCATTCGGAGGATTGATAAATGAATTCATTTCAAGAAAAGCAATTACTTCAACCGAACTTGAGGATCTGGTTAGAAGGGTTTCATTTTCAACCAATGTGGCACAGATGAAAGAAGAAATAAAAAACAGTAATTTATTTGACTATCAAAAGAAAATCCTAACAAGGATTGCGGATAATCATGATATCGGACCGGAAGCAAGAAAAGCACTTGCAAGTGAACTGATTTCAGCAGAAGAAACAAGACTGATTAAAAAAACCAACAAGACTGACATACTGGTCCGTGTAGGTCCAATATTAGGGCTTTTGGGGACACTGATTCCATTGGGGCCGGGTCTTGCAGCACTCGGAACCGGTGACATTGCAACACTGGCACAATCACTTACAATCGCATTTGATACAACTGTAACAGGTTTAAGTGTCGGAGCGGTTGCATTTCTGATTTCCAAATATAAAAAACAATGGTATGAATCAGAACTGATTGATGTGGAAACCGTTGCAGAAGCAGAGCTTGAAACAATAAACAAATGGTGATTATATGCTTAGGAAAAGAAGGAGGATTTCAGAATCAGTAGACGATGATCCTATGGGTGGTTTAAATAACCTTTCAGATGCAATGCTTGTATTGGCATTGGGTTTTCTGATTTTTGCAATCATGGCATTATCAGCCAATCCGGATATGATTACACAATCCCAATCCACTCAGGATGTTTCAACAGCAGAAACATTTTCACAAAACTACTCCGATGCGGGTGGTCTTGAAGACAGCGGATACAGTGAGGTGGGAAAGGTTTATGAGGATCCTACCACCGGTGAGCTTGTGATGGTATCGGGTTAGACTATTTTTTCGGAGTTATCAAACTCCTCTTTTATTATTTTACAATATTGCTTTTTCTTTGAAATATTGATTTTACTTCATAAAATTGTTTTTAGCTAAAACAAGGAATTTATATACTTTTAAAGCCAATATTGCTTCATGAAATTGAAGAAATATTTTTTAATAATCATCGCTTTTTTAACTTCGGCATTCTCAAGAAAATCATTTGAAGAGTTTTTAAATGACAATCGTGGCGGAATAGTATTCTCTTTTTTGGATAAATCATGTGATGATTTGGAATGGTTGGAATATAGGGGATTGGAAGTTGACAACTCAGTCGAACCAATCAAACCGGATGATTTGCCTTCTGATTTTTGTGATGAAGCCTGCCGATTAGTTGATGAGTTTCACAGGAAAACTTTTAATGAAAATGTAGAATGGCTATTGTATTTTGATTATACTACTGGAGAGGTAATATATTGCTGGAAAGGTGGTGATGGTATGATTAAATGTGATTTTAGTAGATTTAATTTGCTTGGACGTTCAATAGCTTCAATTCATAATCATCAAAATGGTTATTATTCATTTCCATCAGGGGAAAATTTCGATATTTTGGAAAATGATTTTGAAGATTACGAACTTATAACTTCCATTAACTCTTTCTGGATTGTGGAATTCAAAGGAAATATTGAACACGACCTTAGAATCGAAT
>JAUNXD010000288.1 GCA_030539985.1 Methanobrevibacter sp. | reverse complement strand
CTACTAACTTTAATTAAAGATTCGACAGGTACGCCTTCAATTTCTGAAAGGCCCGCCTTATCGATTAATACGGCAACACAAGTAGGTTCTCCACCGAGATCTTTAACAGTGTGGATTACTTCTTTTGCGGTTTTACCGCTTGTAATTACGTCGTCGACTATGACGACTCTTTTTCCCTCAACGCTGCCGAAGTTGGTACTGATGGTACCTTCATCATTGCTTTCATTTGCATCTTTTCTATGTTTGTGCGGATGGAATATAGCTAAGGAGGTGTCGATTCCGGCCATGTCTTCAATCAAATCTGCCATTACAGTTGCAAATGGAACGCCGCTAACTGCAACGCCGACTACTGTATCAACATCACCATGGGATAATGCCATGTCACTTAAAGCACCAGAAACGTAACTTAAACGTGTTGAGTTTCCACCAATACTTTTCCAATTTATAGCAAAATCAACAGGGGCATCAATTTTTTCTTCGGTTGCTTTTTGAAGAGTCAACCATCTGGCGGTGTCCATACTGACATTTAATTCATCAGCGATTTCGCCGGTGGTAAATCCATGTTGTCTGAGTTCTTGAGCTTTTGCGATTAATTTTTGTTTCACATTATCACCTTATATGAGTTCTTCAAAACTAATTGGTTTATGTTCTTTAGAGGATCTGTTTGCAGCAATGACCATTTTAAGAGCTTTAAGTCCGTCTTCACCTGTAATTTCCGGTTCTTCTCCATTCATCACTGCATTTAAGAATGATTTTAATTCGCTTTTAAGAGGTTCTTCATGTTTAATTTGAATGTCTTGAGCGAATTTACCATACACTTCAATACTTTGCTTGATGTAATCGACAGATATTATTCCTGCGGTACCTGTGAGTTCCAATTCTCTACGTTTGTATGGTGTTAACCAGTTTACTTCAATGATTCCTGTGGATTCATTGTTAAAGTTAACCATGATTTCTGCATGGTCTTCGAATTCACTGTCATCAAAACTGCAGTTCATTGAACCGTAAACCTGAATGACATCCTCTTCGAATAAATAATTCATTATGTCTAAATCGTGAATAGCCAAATCAATTGATACACCAACATCTTTAATTCTTGGTGGGAGTGGTCCAACTCTTTTTGCAAAAGCGGATACTACATCTCCAATAACTCCATCATCAATAAGTTCTTTAGCCTTTTGAACAGCAGGATTGAATCGTTCCACATGTCCTGTTGCAAGAATTACTCCTGCCTCTTTTGCAGCTGCAATCATTTCTTCAGCTTCCTGAACTGTAAATGCGATTGGCTTTTCAACCAAAACATGTTTTCCATTCTTGATTGCTTCCATCACGACTGCATGGTGGAATGTGGTTGGCACACATATGCTCACAGCTTCAATTTCAGGATTTTCCAATAAAGCACTAAACTCCGTAAAACCGGTTGTGTCATATTTCTTTTCAATTTTTTTAAGTGCTCTTTCGCTTACGTCACTTACTGCGACCAAATTTGCTTCTTCCATTTTGTGGTATACACGAACGTGGTTTTCACCCATCGCGCCTACTCCGACAACTCCTACGTTAATAGTTTTCAATTTAATTCCTCCGTCTAAACATAATCCTCAAAAATCCTTCCGATACGACCGCCAAGTTCAACCGCATCTTTTACGGATCCGTTTTCTGAGTGCTCTTTAAGGATTTCTCCTTCTTTAGTCAATAATATTGAATAAATGTTAAATTCATTATTTTTCATACGTGATATTGCTCCAATTGGCCATTGACAACCAACGCCCAATTCTTCAAGCACTTTCTTTTCTGCAAAAACTTCTTGCATTGAATAGTAATCATTTAATTTGGAAATAATCTCTTTTTTATCAGAGTCACGTCTAGTAATTATTGCCAATGCTCCCTGGCCTGCAGGTGGAGTGATATAGTCTAGTGGAAATACATTCTTGATGTATTTTGTTAGATTCAATCTTTTAAGGCCTGCTTCAGCCATTATTGTTGCATCCAAATCACTTTCAAGGGCTTTTTGAATTCTGGTTTCAATATTTCCTCTGATA
>JAUNXD010000063.1 GCA_030539985.1 Methanobrevibacter sp. | reverse complement strand
TTGCCGGTAGCATCAGCTATTTCAATACATATAACCGCATCATGTCCTGACATCACAATATCGCTGCATACACCATCGGATTGCCTGTATTGAATTGTGAACTGACCGGAAAGATTATTGAAGTCATAATCGCTTTGGTTTAAAAATACCTTTACATCATAAACATCGTTTGATAGATTGCTTAACTTCAATGAGCCGAAGCCGTTTTCAAAAGTGATGTTGTAAGTTTTATTATTAATTAAAACCCAACCGGTTTCATTAATCATTTTTGATCCGTAAAATTTGATTTCAGCGTTGTTGTAAGATTTGAAGATTTCCAAATCAAGATGAATATCAGTCTTTGGAAGAATATATTTTTGTGAATCTGAAGACTGATTATATCCTTCAGCATCAAATATGGCTGAAATTGAATTTATACTGTGCTTAAAAACATATGAAAGATTTGCAATACCATTATTTATGCTGACGGTTTGCTTTTCTCCATTAATGTCAAAAGTGACATTTCCGTATTTGACAAGATTGCCGTATTCATCCTTTACAATGGCAGATATGTCACCTTCGTCAAAATCAACAGTGAGGTTTAAAAATGTATTTATAGGATTTAAAACTGTGAATGCCTTAATGCATGCAACCTGTGATACATAAGAATGTGATGAATATCTCCAAGTCAAATTATATAAGTCACTCCAGTTTTCGCCGTCATAACTGACGTAAGAAACACCCGGAAAGTATGTATACTTATTTAATCTGATAACTTCTGATATTGGAAAGCCGGCTCCCCCATCAGATGTTATGTTAAAAATTACTTCAAAAACATCACCTGTTTTTAAACAAATCAATCTGTTTAAATTAAAAGTGTAATAACCCAAATCAGAAATTCCAGAGATTACATCCTTAATTTGTCCGTTTACAACAACTGATGCAGTCCAATTATATACCTTATTAAAATATGTTGAAACTGCAGCTAAAAACTCATCTGAAGCAGCAGTAAATACATTCTTATACCATACCTGCGAAGATGAGTTTAAAAATTGATCGGTAACACCTCCAATGTCATACTGATAATTCTTATCATATCTAATGGTATCATTTAAAATGATTGTATAAGCACCATTTCCTAAAGAGGGCATTGCAAATGTTCTGTCATAATATGAAACATAGAAATATCCATTGTTTCCCCAATTTGGACCCCAACTATTTCTGACAATCCATGCACCGTCACCTTCTGGACCGCCAAATTTGAAATTGGATGCTGAGTAGTTATCATCCCATCCGACAATGGTAACTGCATGATTTCCTCCTTCTGCAGCATAACAGCAATAGCTGTTTGTTTGTGAATTGAAACAGTCACCAATATAATAAATACCTGCACCTACAGCACCATAAGTTAAAATTGCCCGTTTGATATCTTCAGTATCCAGATAGGAATCACGTTTCAGGAATTTAATATTTTGAACATGCATGACACTGTTAATCAAAGGAGATAGAGTGGACTTGTCATCAAAACCATCATCAGATTCATATACTGGCCCCAGCCAACTGGTAAGATAAGCTTGAAGCATAATATCATACCCACCATTATTTGTATCCATTTTCCACCCATAATCCGAATATAGTGCAATGAGGTTTTTCATGTTTTCTTCAGATAAATCCAGTTTTTCACCGCCTGCCTTTAAAATGCATGATTCCAAAACAGCTATTGCAGTAAAAGCCCAACAGTTTCCACTTGTCTGCTGGTCCTTAACCGGAGTGACATAACCATCTTCAACCAGACTGTATCTGGAAGGCAAGGTCATATTTGGATTTGACCCGACATTATACATCGTATAATTTCCACTGCCTATGGTTAGATTAAACAGAGAAGTATCATAATAATCCCTATAAAACATTGCACTGTTTGATGAAAAGCGATTATATGCCCCATAAGAGGAACTTAATTTGTTTAAAAGAGAATAAATCGCTCCAGCAGTATTGGAAGCGACATTATTTGTAAATGCTGATGACCGGATAAAAACGCTTGTAGAATTGTCAATGAACAATGCTCCACCATTGCGGGCTGAATTATTGTCCAAAACCGAATTGATTAAAGTGAAAGTGCCATACATCTGATAGATTGCACCCCCATCATATCTGGCATGATTGCCTGTAAGATTCACATTAGATAAGGAAACATCAGTGTTAAGAGCAGTTATTGCACCTCCAAAAGTGGATGATGAGTTAAAAATGTCAATTTCCTTACCAGTAAAGCTGCCTGATTCTCTCAGGTAAATACACCCTCCGGCATCAAACAGAGACCTTGAATCAAAAAACCGGGATTTAGAAATGGTAATGCCGTCAATATAGTCACAGGCTATGGCACCACCATAATTATTTGCATAATTATTGTAAAACAGACAATCATTTATCTGCAAAACACCGGCACCCATATAGATTGCACCACCGTAAACAGCATAATTGTCCCTGAAAGTACAATTGTTCACATTTACAGATGCACTTGGGTTTTCATCATAAGTATAAATGGCACCACCATAATTGTTGCCATAGCTATCAGGCTTGGAACCATAGGCATCAATGAAAACAGAATTGGTTGCATTAAAAATGGCATGATTGGTGATAGAAGCACCAATAAAAGTTACATTGTTAACTGTCAGTTTATTGTTAACTGTAAAGGCGACACCATCATATCTGATTATGGTTTTGTCAACGTCACTGCCTATAATACTTACTTCCTGAATGGTTTTTGAGATATCAAGTTTATATTCCCCATTGGCAAGGTACAGATTGGAATTTGCCTTGATTCTATCGGCATATAAATACTTATATGGATTATCCTGAGATCCATCACCGTCAGTTTCAACTGAAGCATTGAAATAATAATCATTTGACGCTTTTAAAATATCATCATTACTTATTGAAATTGAGATGTCCTCGTTAAGATTTTCATGCAATACTGCAGTATCATTATCCGATGCTGAAACTGAAGGAATTAAAATCAGCAAAAATACTATTGTTATAATTAGTTCAATTTTATTAATATTTGCAAACATATTCTCCCTCAGTTTTCATTAATATTATTTAACTGTAATCTTTACTGTTTTTCCTGACGGTTTAAAGTTGTTGTTCCCTGCGAATTTTATTTGGGATTTATATTTTCCTTTTTTGGTCAGTTTCTTAATTTTAAATGTTGCCTTTCCCTTAGCGTTTGTTTTTGCCTTGTATGTTTTTCCGTTAATCTTAATTGTTACCCAAACGTTCTTAACAGGAGTTTTACCCGCTTTCAGTGTTACTGTGTATTTTTTAACTTTTACCTTTGCCTTGAATTTCTTGTTTTTGGCAACAAATGCAGTAGTGGCTTTCTCCTTAACAGGAACAGCAGGTTTTGAGATATCAACTGTTGTGGTTTTGGAAATGCTTGAATACTTATCATCCCCGGAGTAGATTAGCTGAATGTCATGTTTTCCGGCTGAAAGTTCACCAACACTTATTTCAGCAGCGCCGTCAACCAGATCCTTGGCGTAAGTCACGCCGTCAACAATTACGGTCAGTTTACCTGTCGCATCAGCAGGCAGCTTAATTGAAAATACCGGAGAAGGTGATCCCTGCGAAACAACAGCATTTAAATCACTGGAGGATGTTTGTTTTTTAACATTGATTAAAGTGATATTCAAACTTGTTTCATACCTGTCATCACCTAAATATGTAATGGTTGCATTAAACCTTCCGGAACTTAAGCCTGAAACATCAACAACCGCAACATCCTCAATAATGTCTCCATAATGTTTTTCGCCATTAACTTCAACAAGAACCTTGCCTGTAGCGCCTTCATTAACATTAACTTTCAGCTGTGCAGTTTGTCCTTCGACGATTTCAACAGAATCTGCGAAAACTGAACTTTGTGATTTGTATATCATGAATTCTTTAATGTCACTGCTTGAATTATAATAATCACTGCCAGTATAAGTTACATTTAGAATATATTTGCCAGCCATTAGTTTTCCTAAAGGAACGTTTGCTGATTCATTAACAGGACCTATATAAACTTGAGTATTATTTAATTTAACGATTATATCACCGGTAGCCCCATCAATAACGCTAACTGCAACAAATGAATCTTCTAAGGATTTTCCAGGCATAACTGTTGTATTTACAGTTGATGTGTGTTTTATCACATTAAATGTTTTACTTACATTTGCCTGTTTGAAATCATCATTTTCTAAAGCAAACACATTAATAGTGTATAAACCTGCTTTAACTGGCCTGTAAGTTATCTTATTATCAACAAGATCATATTTTTCATTATTGATGGTGACTGTTAAATCAGAAGTGGTATCGCCAGTTACATTGATAACTAAAGTTTCACCGACTTTGATGAGGTCAATAGCCTGGATTACAATATTTGCATCAAGCTTATCCTCAACAATTAGAAGTTTGGTGTCTGATACACTCATATTGTACTTGTAATTACCAGTGTATGTTGCAAATACCTGATATTCACCTACACCAAGAATTAACTCCTGTTTCTTATCAGAAACATCAATAGGATATTCAGTACCATTAACATTAACAACAACAGTACCTGTAGCGCCCTCAGTAACCTCTACATAAACAACAGACTTACCACCAGCCCTAGCCGGAACCAAAGAAATATTAACGCCAGAAGCCTCCTTAAACACAACAAAAGAAGTGCTGTTAAAGCCAGCCTTGTAATCCTCAGTTTCCTCAATCCAGACAGAAACATTATAAGTACCATTGGATTGGATAGTGTAACTACCATCAACCACAACACCATTGACCTTAATTGTCAAAGTACCATTGCTGTTAGATTCAGGAGCAATAACAATGGTATTGTCGATTTTAATATCTCCAGAAATTCTGATTTGAATAATTGCATCAATCTTATCTTCAACAACCAGAGATTTGGTATCGGATACACTCATGTTATACTTATAATCACCATTATAAGTTGCAAAGACAGGATAGATACCCTCATCTAAACTTAACTCCAATTTATTATTCAAAACATCAATTGGATATTCGGTACCATTAACATTAACAACAACAGTACCTGTAGCGCCTTCAGTAACATTAACATAAACAACAGACTTTCCACCAGCCCTAGCCGGAACCAAAGTGACATTAACACTTGAAGCTTCCTTAAACACAACAAATGAAGTGCTGTTAAAGCCAGCCTTATAAGTATCAGTCTCGCCAATCCAGACAGAAACATTATAAGTGCCGTTGGAGTGAATGGTATAACTTCCATCAACCACAACGCCATTGACCTTAATTGTCAAAGTACCATTGCTATCAGTTACAGGATTAATGACAATGGTATCGCCAATTTTAATGACATCAGGAATCGGAATGATAATGTTTGCATCTTTTTTATCCTCAATGATTAGAGATTTAGTTTCAGATATGCTCATGTTATACTTATAATCACCAGTATATGTTGCAAAGACAGGATAGGTACCTGCATCTAAACTTAATTCCAATTTATTATTTAAAACATCAATTGGATATTCAGTACCATTAACATTAACAATAACAGTACCTGTAGCACCTTCAGTGACCTCTACATAAACAACAGACTTTCCGCCGGCTCCTGCCGGAACCAAAGTGATATCAACACTTGAATCCTCCTTAAACACAACAAAAGAAGTGCTGTTAAAACCAGCCTTATAATTATCGGTTTCAGCACTCCAGACAGAAACATTATATGTGCCGTTGGATTTGACCATATATGTTCCATCAACCACAACACCATTGACCTTGATTGTCAAAGCACCATCACTGTTGGTTACAGGACTTATAACAATGGTATCATCTATTTTAACATTGATAAAAGTATTTAAACTGATAACTGCATCGCATTTGTTAACATTAAAGATTTTGGTTTCATTTCCTGAATTAAATTCAGTATTTGCTCTGGAATATACGTTTACAGTATTTAAACCGCCTTTAATGGTTTTAAAAGTTATCTTTCCATTAACTATGTCAACTGGTTTTCCATTAATTTTAGCAACTAACGATACATCGGCATTTGCTGTAACGTTGATAATGACAGTTTCACCGAAATCAACCTCATCTGGAACTTCAATTGTAATGGTTACATCAGATTTAGGTACATGCGGATAATTGTTGTCCAAATCTATGTCTGTGCAGTTTCCAAGATTTATTGAATAGTCACCTTCCAGATCATAGGCGAATAATCTGTTGTTGCTTGTATAAACGAAATCAGCATCGATTACTGAAATGGTATATTTTCCTTCAGTATAGACAGTATTGTATTTGATGTCGAACGAACGGTCCCCATACATCCATTGAGCATAGCTTATTCCATAACAGTATGATGCAGGATCATAATCATTGACATTGTATGTGTATATTGTGTTATTGTATATTCTGGCATTACCGTTCTGGATTTCAATACCTGAAACCAGTGCCCATGTACCTGACGGGGAGGCACGGCCTGTAACATTGATGAAATTATCTACAATCAGAGCCTCTGAAGTGTCTCCTTCAAGGCTTGTAATGTAAATTCCAAGATTCGGACCGTAAGATTTGCTTATTATGGTGTTTCCTTTAATAATTATATCAGAGGATACCCCCTGAAATGCATAAGCGGTTCCAGCAGCATCCTTTCCACCATTTGTAGACATGTTAAATATATTATAGGAAAAAGTCACATTGGTATTGTAGCCAAAATCGATTCCGTACATGTAATTGTCCCTGCCTATAGGAGTGAAAGTGTCAATCATTGAAATGTTATTATGGTCCACCAGCGAATTTGAACATCCGATAATGTAAATTGACTGTATTGTAGGGAATTCAGCAGATAAATGATTAGTTGTGGAATTTACAACATTTCTTGTGAATCTTAAACTGTCACAATCCTTGAATCTAACAGGATTGACATTATTGGAACCCATCACATGATAATCACTATCATAATTATTAACTTCAATGCATGGCAATCTGGTGATTATCCTATTATTGTCGATTATTAAATCCTGTGCATAAACAGCCTGAATGGCAATAGCCAATTTTTCATCATTAGGCACATTGCTTTCAAAGAAAATGTTGCTGTTTGATAACCTGACATTATTGCCCCCTTTTATATCTACTGCAACGGCATTCTCAACATCTGCCGAATATGAAACATTTAAATTAGTTAAATTGACATTACTGGATTCGATATAAATCAAACTTTCTAGGTTAGTGTCAGCTACGAAACTTAAATTGATTAACTGTACATCATTAGAATAGATTTTAACACCAGTATTTTTAAATACCACACCATCTCCAACGAGAGTTAACGGCTCAAGTATCAAAATATGAGATACCCCCTTATCAAATTCCCCCTTAAAGATTAGCTTATCAAATGGTATTCCATCTTTCAATAGACCTTCATCGTCAAAGAATTCAAAGAAATTTTCAGGAGTTACAACATTGGCCTCGGATTCACGTCCATAATTATTTGATATGTTCTGGTTTCCTTCAATTTCCTTAACATATATCGCATCATTTCCTTCAGCTTCATGTGAAATCAGAGAATTGTTGAAAATGGTAACATCCTGTGATTTCAATAAATAAATAGCATAATCTCCTTCAGTTTCAATGATATTTCCCTGAATGTCATAATTGTGAGCATCATTTAACCTTTGAGCATAACTGACACCGAAAATCCGTACCCCATTTTGATATCTTCCGTCAACTGATTGGGTTTTAATAATATTATTATATATATGGGCAACAGTATCCTGCAGCTCAATTCCAGAAACAAGACCTTCAAAGTTTAAGGTTGGAAGACCTGTTACATTGATTTTATTGTTTTTCACAAAAATTTCAGTATCCCCATAAAAGTTTTGGGAGTATACACCCAAAGAAGGACCTCTGCAATAGGAATATAAATCATTCCCATCAATTACAACATTTTCATAAGGTCCTGTAACTTGAACAGGGTATGCACTGCCTGCATCTTCAGCGCCTCCGGTTGTTTCAACGCTAATCCTGTTATTTTGTACCAAAACGTTGTTTGAACGGTACATATCCAAAACATTTAGATAATTATCAGTTCCCTGAGAAGTAAAGAAATCGGTTTCATTGAATGTATTGTTAATTATATCAACGTGATTGCAGTTTTCAAGCATGAAACAGTCAAGTGTTGAAAAATTACC
This sequence comes from Methanobrevibacter sp., assembly GCA_030539985.1. Lineage (GTDB taxonomy): Archaea > Methanobacteriota > Methanobacteria > Methanobacteriales > Methanobacteriaceae > Methanocatella. The sequence continues at coordinate 347 of JAUNXD010000063.1, read as the reverse complement.
ATTTTTTCCAATGACATTGGCAAAAAAAGTATTGTTAATTATCCTTAAATCATCTGTTTCCCTAATTCCTGTATTCAACACATAATCAGTATCAAGACCTGCCTCGCCTTTATCATAATCCACATCCAAAATAGGCAAATCAGCCCTTATGATATTTCCCTGAATCAAACCCAATCGGGAACTTGTAATTTTAATTGCATACTTATAAACTTTATTGAGATTAACGCTTGAAAAGGTAATCTTTGAATTCAATAAAGTAAAATTATTAGCACCATTGATATATAAAGCAAAATTATCCTGATTCATTTGAGGAGAATATGTTATTATCAAGCCTTCAAGGCGATTGT
>JAUNXD010000062.1:3708-8539 GCA_030539985.1 Methanobrevibacter sp. | reverse complement strand
CTAGCATACATGTTGTCTGAAGAGGGCAGGGACGTTAAGGTTATCAGTGATGATTATACGATTCAAAACACTTTAAAAATCATGAATATTCCATATTCAAGCATCATAACTGAGGGAATTAAAGGGGTTTACAATTGGAAGAAAGTGTGTGAAGGTTGTAAAAAAGAATATGGTGAGGATTATCCCTTTGATGATTGCGAGATTTGTGGGTCTAAAATATTTAAAAGAAGAATTAAGGTGGATAAATGAGAATAGGTATTGTTGTTCATGGTCCGAATATTATTGATTCAGGATATGCCTTAAAATTGATTGATTTTTTAAAAAGCTATGGTGATGTTAAGGCAAGACTTGGGGGAACTATGGGCAGAACTGCTGTAATTGATGCAAGTCTGGAAGATACAATCGATATTTCACGCAAATTGGTTCCAAGCGATTCCTTAAAGATATTTCATGATGATGGTTTTGACATGATATTTTTACTTAATTATGGTAAATCCGACGTTACGGGTCAGGTTTTCGGATATAAGGTTTATAATCATTATGCTGATAAGGTGTCTTCGGATGATATTCCGATAATTCAAATTGAGCGTCCCGGTGAAACTGATGGTAGCATCATTGCCTGGAATAACGATTTGGAAATAGTGGGTGAGTTGTCTGAGAAATTAAATCTTTCAGTAGTAAAACCTGAAGAGGTTTATGAAAGGCATATTAAGTGTGATGATGTAGGTTTGGACAAAAGGGTTGTTCATGGAGTAAGTCCCGGTGAGAATATAATGGTTAATAGTGTAGTTATCGGAAAAACAGATTCTCATCAATTGGTATTAATCGCAAAGGATAATCATATAGTTGACATTGTCGGTGGGGAGCTGAAGCCTCACGGTCTTGAGAAGCTTGGAGAAGTGGATCTTGAAAGTGCCATTATCAAAACAGGTCTTTTAAGACATGCTAAAGTCACTCCGAGGGTAATTTCTACCGATAAGTCGGATAAATTTAAAGTAACTTTCCTTGACCATGCCGGTGAAGATGTTTATCAGTTTATGGATTCAAATCTTGTCATCACTGTAGGTGACGATACAACTTTGATATCTTCTGATATTCTGTACAGATTTGATATACCTGTGATTGGAATAACTGATGGGGATTTGGACAGGGTTGTCGAAGATGGATTTAAGGTAAAAAATTCCATCATCTTTGAAGTTGAAAGAGGTTTTGATGATATCTGCGGTCAAAATATTAAAAAGGAAATCTTTAGGGGCAAGCGGGAATCCTATGATTTTTCAAATATTGATGAAGTTAAGCTCAAAGTTGAACAAATAATAAAAGATATTAACTGTAAATATAAAATTAATTATATTAATTAAACTGGGAAGTGTAATTTTGGATTTTGAAAATCTTGTAAGGGAAATTCAGGAATTTAAGGGTGTATCACGTAAAAGTTCAATTGATAATGTTATTTCTCTTTTAAAGGAATCATATAACGTTTCTGGAAAAGTTGTAATAGATATTGGGGATGATGCTTCAGCTATTGACATCGGAAATGGTCAGGTGATGCTGATTGCAGCTGACGGAATCTGGGGAGACATTATGAATGTCAATCCGTATTGGGCAGGATATTGCTCAGTGCTGGTTAACGTGAATGATATTGCAGCAATGGGTGGAAAACCATTGGCTATGGTCAATATAATGTCAATAAGCAATGAGGATATTTATGAAGATTTATTAAATGGAATCAAGGAGGGATGCCTGAAATTCGGTGTTCCTATGGTTGGAGGCCACTTGCATCCTGACGGAGAAGTTGATTCTTTAGGCGTTGCAATTGTGGGAATTGCCAAAAAGGATAAAATCATTACAAGCTTCAATGCTGAAGTAGGAGACAAGGTAATTGTTGCAATTGACCTTGACGGCAAACCTCATGAGATGTTTAGTCTGAACTGGGACACCACATATGATAAGGATGCACAGCTTGTTCGAGACCAGATTACTGCAGTACAATATCTTGCAGAACATGATTACATTAAATCCGGAAAGGATATTTCAAATCCAGGAATTTTAGGAACACTTGAAATGCTTCTGGAAACTTCCCGCAAAGGCGCTGTGGTTAATTTGGAAGACATTCCAAGAAATGAAAATGTTGAATGGGTTGATTGGCTTCGTTCTTATCCCGGTTCAGGTTTTGTTTTTACTGCAACTGAAGACAAATGCGAATTTATTAAAGAGTATTTATCAAAATATTCCATTGAAGCGGAGGTTGTTGGTGAAGTTAACGATTCAAATTCACTTTATTTGAATTATAGGGATGAACAGGCAGAAGTGTTTAATCAGGATAAAAATCCTGTATTCATATTTAGATGAGGCGACATTATGGATATTGCAAGAATCATTTCAAGTTCTTTTAAGTATCCCTTCAGAAATATCAAAAAATTACCAATTCTTTTCGTTCTTTTTATTTTAATTGCAATTATCCCAATTGGTAAGCTATTGAATAATGATTATCTTGTAATATTGGGAGTAATTGCATTTTTCACATTTATTCTTGTAGTTCCAGGATATCTATTGTCCATTGTTAAAGTGGGTTCAAAAGGATCTTCTATACTTCCTTCCTTTAATTTAATAAATAACATTTATGATTCGATTAGGGTGTTGCTTTTGAGAGTTGGTTATATGATTGTTCCTGCTGTGGCATTTTTAATTGTGCTGAGCACATTGGGTCCTGCAAGCATCGATTTTCTTGTGAACTTCCAGATTCACAGTTTTTTAGCAACCGTCGGATTTATACTCCTGATAATTTTAATTACATATATTGTATTTGAAATTTTATTGTTTTTTGCAAAAGCAAGATTGGCATATTTCAATAGTCTTTCTGAAGCTTTAAAAATCCATAAGGTCATAAAAGATATTAGAAATATCGGTATTTTCAATATAATTAAATGGATCATCGTCATGCTGATACTGGTGACAGTCATTTCATTTGTTGCCTCATTTGTAATGACAATTCCTTATGCCGGATTTTTAATTTATGTATGTATCGTCATTCCAATAATTGAAAGTATTGCTAATTATTCTTTAGGATTGCTATATTCAAATATTGCGGAAAATGATGATGATTTGCACAGGTTTGAAAGGGAAATAGAATTATTGAAATATGAAAATTAAGGATTGCAAACCTTGCAGGGAACATATCCTTGAGAAACCGCAGCATTTCGGCTATTGAAGTAAACCCTATTGTGTTCAGAGGTTTTCTGACCCCATTTGCAATCAGCTTCATGGAATTTTCCCGAATTGGAATTTGCGATATAGCTGCCTGAACCGCTTGAGGAGGAGTCCGAATGGGTATTGCTATAGGTATTATATGAATCTGCAGTATGTGTTGAGCTGTCTGCCCAGTGGTACGGATAGAATTCGCTTGGCGGAATGTACATGATTTCTGCAAGCCCTTCTTTTAAAAGCATTTCGTTAACGTTCTTGCCTTTAACGATTACAACTGCCAATGTACGCCCATATTTGTCGGTATGTTTGGAATCATCAATATCCAGCCCGACCTTTTTATTCAAACATAATTTCTGAACAAAATTCTTTGATGCGATATATCCTTCAACGCCTCGTTCAGGAGTGTTCACTCCCACCATACGCACTTTTTTTCCATTGTCCAGATAAATGGTGTCTCCATCAACGACTTTTGTACAAACGGCTTTTTCCTCAACATGGCATTCTGTTTTGTCATATTTTTTTAAAATGTCTGATCTTGACATATCGGAGTATTTTGAACTTGGAATGCTATGTGAAAAACCGGTTCCGGTATATGCACTGGCTATTGCCAAGGTTCCGGCACATATTATTAAAATAATCAGTAAAGAAAGGACAGGCTTTTTAGAAATTTTCATTGATTTTTCCTCCACATATTCTATTGTTATCACTTTGTGTTAATATAGTTTTCCAAAGCAATATTAAAAAATTATTTTATATAATAACATCAAATATATATAATATTAAAAATTCTTATTGGAGATTGTATGTTAATTAAAGTTAATGGAGAAGAGATAGAAGTTGCAGATGCTTCAACAATTCAGGATGTAATTGCTGAAACAAATGCTCCCTATACTCCAGGAAGTATTATTTGCTTAATAAAAGGTAAAAAAGAACTGGAAAAAAATATTGGCAAGTATAAAATTAAAACAAACAAGGGTTCAATAATTATTCAATTGGATGAGTCTGAAGAGGCAAAGCCTCTTGTTGAAGTTTGGAAAAATCAGTATGAGGAATTTGTTGATTTGGATATTCGATGGTCCACTCCAACAGAAGTGGCTATCGGTCCGATTGTAACCGATTTGGAACCTACCTCTGATGAATATAAATATTTTGAAGGGGATGTTGTTTTAAGTTTATCAAGTTTTAGTAATGAGTCCACTCATTTGATAATGCTGAAAGAGAACACAACGAATGTCTACAGTGTGCCTCCACATAATAAAGGTATTTTTGCCAGGGTTATTGGTGGTAAAAAAACATTGGATAATCTGACAGATGACGATAAGGTCACCGGAATTGAGCCGATTCTTGAGAGAAGCACAACAACAGACACTGCTTCAGTATCCGATTTGAGCACAATTTTGGAAGAAGGAAATGAATTATATACCTATATTTCATTTGAAATCGATGAGGCCTCTCCGATTTGCGTGGAACATTTATTTTCACTTATTAAGGATGGAAGAATTAAGGTTTCATATGACAGTGAGTCATTCATAGGTTTTTATGAATTGGCCGGTATTGATAAGCCTAAGGAGAACACTACCCAAAGAACAAGGGGAACAATCACCGTTAGAAATAATGGTGTGGG
>JAUNXD010000062.1:0-3671 GCA_030539985.1 Methanobrevibacter sp. | reverse complement strand
AAATTATTGACATTGCCAAGGAAAATGATTTCATAACAGTCAAATCAGAACAGCAAAGGCTAATGCTATTAAATAAAACTCAAAAAATCGCCAGTGAAATGCTGTCAAAAGCAGGCATTGAACATATTATAGATGGAATCATCGATGATGATGCTATAATTGTCGAACAGAATCCAAAACATACAATTGATATTTTAAAAGAAGGCAGGGTAATTACCAAGGCAGTAAATAAAGAAGATTTATGCACTATTAAATTTGTAGATAATGCTCAAAGCTCTGTAAAATACTTCAAATTCTTATCAGGTCTTTTAGAAAATCCTATAGGAAAAATTAAAGTACACTTTGCAGTGCCTGGAATGCATATGGTTATCTTTGAAGGGGATAAAAAACTGGCCAAAGGACTTGTGCCTGAAAATAATCCTGTTGATAAGGTAATAAGGGGTCAAATCGGTATTACGAATATGGCTTCAAAAAGTGCGGGATTAATTGGTATCAGGTTTGAGGATAACTCCGAATATGGGCCTACTGCAGAAAGTTTCGAAGCAACAAATATAATTGGAGATATTACTTCTGATTATGATTATATTGAACAATTAAAAGAGGGAGTTGAAGTCTATGTCACAGAATCTAACCATGAGTCCTGATTTAGGGACAGAAGATTGGGATCCTGATGTAATCACTCGTATGATTTTCATTGGGCCGGGAGCTCATGTAAGCGAACAGGAAATTGTTACAGCATTTCACATGCTTGACTTGCCGCTCACCATTAAAAATACCTGTTATGGGTCTATGATTAGTGGAAAAAGTGAGGATGTATATAAAGCTATTGAAGAGATTAGAAAGCTTGACCCGAATCATATTTTTACAAAAGAAAGAGGATTTGCTCCAGGTGATCCTAGACGTTGTAGAGGTCATAGATTTGGTCCTAGGGAAGGTTTCCATCAAATGGAAAAAGAATATAGAATACTCGGTTTTGTTGCTAATGCTCTTGAAGAGCGTAAGGATGTTGAAATAGAAGAGAAAAAACCGGTTAGTGTAGATGAATTTGAAAGAATTATGAATGATTGTTTAGATAAAAAAGAATAGGTGAAAATATGGTTAAAATCGCTGTTTATCCTCCAAACTCATTAATTTTAGCAGATTTGCTTGAAAGAAAAGGACACACTCCTTTAGTTTTACAAAAACAAATTAGACAAAAAATCAAAGATCCGGAGATTGATTCTCCTCCGATGAACATTACCGAAGATGATCCGATTCAAGGACTCAAATATGCGGCTATTGAAGTTCCTTCAGGAGTTCGTGGAAGAATGTCAATTATCGGACCTCTCATTGATGAAGCGGAAGCGGCAATTGTTGTTGACAATGCTCCATACGGTTTCGGTTGTATTGGTTGTGCAAGAACTAATGAACTGTCAATATTTTTACTTAGAAATAAAGGAATTCCTGTTTTGGAATTGACTTATCCTACAAATCAGGATGAAACATATGTTATGGTAAATAAAATCAATGATTTTGTAGATTCACTTGAACAAACTACCGAGGAGGGGGAGTAAAATGGTTAAAATTGCATTAGTTTCATGTGGAACAGAATATAGTGGTATTCAAAAAGAAATTGAAAAGGCAGCTAATAAATTTGGTGCTGAAATCATTCTTCCTGAAATTGATTTGGATTACATTGATGAATCCTATGAAAAATTCGGATTTTCAGCTCAAAGTTCAAGTTTAAAATTAATGATTGCAAGGGCAATGGCTATTGTAGAAGGAAGGTCAAGGCCTGATGCAGTATTTATTGCAACATGTTTCAGATGTGCCGAAGCGGCATTGGTGAGAAATGAGGTAAGAAGGTTTATCCAAAACAATACTCGTATTCCGGTAGTTACATATTCATTCACTGAAAGAACAAAGGCTGATGAACTTTTCATCCGTATGGAAGCGTTAGCCACTACTGTAACTCGTAGAAGCATTCTTGCACGTGAAAAGCAGGAAGGACTCACTCTTGGTTTGGATTCAGGTTCAACAACCACAAAAGCTGTTCTCATGGAAAACAATCAGGTCATCGGAACCGGTTGGACATCCACTAAGGACATTATTGAATCTGCAAAAACTGCGGCTGCAGAAGCATTTTCACAAACTGATTATGATTGGGATGACTTAGATGGTATTGGAACTACCGGTTACGGTAGATTTACAATGGGTCAGGAATTTAATGCAGAACTTATCCAGGAAGAATTGTCTGTTAATGCAAAAGGTGCAGTTTACTTGGCAGATTGTCAAAAAGGAGAAGCTACCGTATTGGATATTGGTGGTATGGATAACAAAGTAATTACCGTTAATAATGGTATTCCGGATAACTTTACCATGGGAGGAATCTGTGCTGGTGCATCCGGTAGGTTTTTAGATATGACTTCCCGCAGGTTGGATGTGGACATTACCGAACTTGGACCGTTAGCGGTTCAGGGGGACTGGAGAAAAGCAATGCTTAACTCTTACTGTATTGTATTCGGTATTCAGGACCTTGTTACCACACTTGCAGCAGGAGGTTCCAAAGCGGATGTTGCGGCTGCAGCATGTCACTCTGTATCAGAACAGGTTTATGAACAACAACTTCAGGAAATTGACATTCGTGAACCGTTAATTCAAGTGGGAGGAACAAGTTTGATTTCAGGGCTTGTTGAAGCTGTAAGTGAAACCTTAGGTGGAATTGAAGTTATCGTTCCTGAATATTCCCAACATATTGGTGCTGTCGGAGCGGCTCTTTTAGTATCTGGAATGGGACACAGACAAGATGATAAATAGGTTTAATGAGTTGATTTGATGTTAGTTGAATGCTATGATGAGCGTGGAGCCGAAGTTTATGAAATCATCATAAAACAGATCTTTCAGGATTTGGTTTTAGGTGCTTCAGTTGATGATTTAAAGGCTTATGTTAATCCTGATGACCCGGTATTTGTCTTGGCAATTAAGATGAGGAAAACTTCAGCCGTTGTTAAATTCGAGGATGTTGCTGATTTAACTTATGATAAGGCTAACGATAAGACCATGATTTTGGTTGATAATGAAAACTATCTTCCAAATATCTTGAAAATTTTATGGATGCAGTTCTCAAGAGATGAAATTTATCAGCCTAACAGGTATCAGCTTGAAATTCAAGGAGATCATACTAAGTTAAGTTCTGTTGTTGTTGATGACCCTCATTCTAATTTACAAAGACGTATTTATGATGCGATATTCAGGATTTTGCCTGAAGGATTTAAAAACATTAAAGATTTATCTACTGATGATATTGTAACTGTTGTTGCCACTGATGAGTTAATTAAGGATGCATGGATTGAAAAGGCTCACGAGTTTATTGATGAATTGAACAAAGGCATGTAGAAAACTTTATATATTTGTTCGTATTAATACAAATTAACAGTTGTTATATTAAGGAGGAGTAGTTATGAACGAACAAAAAGGTTCAAGATTTGCACATATAACAAAAGCGCATCCATGCTTTAATGAAAAAATGCATGATAAAGTCGGAAGAGCACACGTACCTGTTGCTCCAAAGTGTAATATATTTTGTAACTTCTGTACAAGAGACATTAACAATGAAGAGGACAGACCTGGTGTTGCAGGATGTATCATGAAACCTGACGATGCAATAACTCACATTAATGATGTTACATCTG
>JAUNXD010000287.1 GCA_030539985.1 Methanobrevibacter sp. | reverse complement strand
ATCAATCATCTGCTTGAGTCTGATTGGAACGCTATATGATAAGACAAGTCTGTGATGCAGCCCTTCAAATGATTTCACTTCATCCGCACCTAAAGCCAATGCCATTTCACTACGAGCTTCGAAATTCACAAAAAAAGGAGCATGATTTGCACTGAAACCCTTATTCAAATAGACGACAAGTTTTTTTCCTTCACTGTCAGCTATCTTTCGGGCCTGTTTAATCAGATGTTCATGGCCATTGTGTACCGGATCGAAATCTGCACTAATCACAATCAATGTCAACACCAAAAAAAGAAAGGAGGATAATGTTTAATTATCCATTAATTTTAAAATACCACATATTATTAACCATAATCCTATTAAAGTACCGAGGATAATTGGATTTGCAAGATATGTTCCAATTACAATATATAGTAAACCAAGCACTACTCCAGCAATTCCTATATAAAATCCATATCTTGAACTGCGGTTATTGATTAAGGATACGAGACCCACAACAATTAAAAGTATTCCTGCGAGGTATAATGTAATTTCTGCTAAAAATCCAAGCAGTGCAGGGTTGAATATTAGACATATGCTTAAGAAAAGCAACAGTATTCCTAAAATCAAATCAAGTATGGCTCCACTCTTGTTATAATCGATTATTGATACTCCAACAACGAGCAGGTAAATGGATATTAATAATATTGACAGGCCGATTAAGTCAGCCACTCCAATAACTCCCATTACTGGAAATATGATGATTATTATTCCTAGGATGATAGCCAATAAGCTAATAAATTTTGTTTTCATTTTTGCCTCCTATAATCTTATAAGATTTTTTATAATATTAATATAACGGAATATGTTTTATCTCAACGGTTGATGAGTTCATATCTGCATTTCTGATTTCGGCCAACCATTCATTTTTGCAATCACATTCATACTCGATTTTTTCCTGTGTTAAATTGTTGGCTATAATCATATGCTTTAAGTCTTTATTGCATTTTTTACAGTTATACGGGCCACGTCTGGATCCGAATCCTGAAGTATCAAGGAGTGCAGGCAAATCTATTTCGTCTCTTACGGTATTGATTATCTCAATGCAACTCCAAATCCATGGAGGCTGGTATGCTCCTTTTCTCCAGAATCTTTCAATGACTGTTCCGCTGTGTATTGTCGCAGGACAGAATGACAGTCTGCTGACTCCAATTGATTCACAGTAGTGTGCGGTTTCAATTGCTTCTTTAATTGCCTGTGATTCGGACACTAAAATAGGCTTTACGAAAATGTAGGCTTTTGATTTCAGGTTATATCCTTTTTTATCATTAAGGTTTTGCATTAGCCGGACTGCATTTTCAAAGTCATCACGTGTAAATCCCTTGTTGATTTTATTTAATCGGGTATAGTCATTGGAGGTTTCAAGGCCGATGCTCACTTCAAACAATGTATCTCCAATAATTTCAAATATCTCATCAAGATACTCCTCTTTCACATATTCGGGCCTTGATTCGACAATGATTTCACTGACATTGCCAAGATCCATTAAGGTTTTCAGTATTTCATCACGGGCATCCTTTGGAAGTTCATACGGATTTAAAAAACTTCCTGAAGCAAACAGCTTTACGGATATTTTGTCTTCTTCAGATATGGGATGTCTTGAGAGATGATCGTGAAATATTTTTAGAATTGTGTCTGTGTCAATCGGTTCGAGTGTACAATCTGAGACATAACTGCACATTGTACATCCGCCACTGTCTCCAAGAGCCCATGCGCAACCTGGTGTCGGCAATATGATAAATAATGTTTTTGCAATGCCATCATAGGTTAAATCATCATTATACCAACTTGCTCCAACCTTTTCTGGAGTTTTCGGTTCTTTTCTATCAAAGGCTCTTTGCCTAATTTCTTTAGTTAAATTTTCAATTTCCATTAATAATATTATTAGATTAATGTTATAATTAAAAATTATGTTAAAAATAGTTTGTTATTAATTTGTGTATAGAGGTTTAAAAAAATAAAAAAGAAAAAGTAAGCAAGTTTAGAAACTTGCAATTACGTCTCCTAATAATTT
>JAUNXD010000061.1:461-8570 GCA_030539985.1 Methanobrevibacter sp. | reverse complement strand
CAATGGTTTTTTTTAAATTAGCTACATTAAATGGATAATGATTTAAATGACCTATGAAAGAAACTTTGATTTGTTAAACAGCAAGTTTAAGGAGCTATTCTTTCCAACAATTGTAGCTTCAATTGCAGGCAATTTCGCCATTCTTGCAGATGCATTTTTCATAAGCTCTTTATGGGTTCCAGTTATCTGTCTGTAGTCCAAAGCATTGAACCGTTGGCAGCATTCGTCAATGTGGTGTACTGGATAATCAGTTTGGATGGAAGTATCCTCTGCACCATGGCGAAAGCGGAATTCGATGATGCAAAAGCAAATGAAATATTCACGATTTCAATTGTTTCGTGGTGCTTATCGGTGTAATTGTAACCGTTTCAGGCTTTCTCTTTCCAGATTTCTACATGCAGATTTTATACAGGTTCTCAGAGCTGAAACCTCTTGTAAACCAATATTTCTTATTGTATATTCTTGGAATACCGTTTACATGTTTTATTGTTTGCACTCAATATGCCAATGGTAAATATGATGATGAATATTCCGGTTTCTTTTTGATTAAACAGAATGATGAGGGAATCGTATTTGAGCATACAATTAACGGGAACATTCAAGAGGCTGTTGATTTGGCACGGGATATCAATGAGTATCTCTCAGCAAACAAATCCGCAGTACCGGTCAGTCTGGCTGTTGAGGAGATGCTTGTAAATATCATTAACATTAACGAAAGTGTTGATACAATCAATGTTATTGTAAGAAATAGCGAAGGTCAGATACTGATTTCCATTAAGGATATGGGCATCAGATTTAATCTAGTAGTTGAAAATGAAGGTCTTGAATTTGATAATATCAATGTTTTGAATAGAATTGCAGTCAATATCGATTACTCGCAGATATTGGGGTTGAATAATACTGTAATCACAATCAAAAATTAATAGAGGTGATTAAGGAAATTTCTAGTCAATCAAATAATCTATTCTATCAAAAAGCTCTCCATAATTTTTAAAGAGACTTTCTAGTTCGGCATTGCTTCTTGAAAGCAAATCCAGCTTTATCTGTTTGTCTGTTTTGGAGATTTTCACATTATCTGATTCATGGCTGTTGTCAATTAATGATTTGATTTCATTATAGGTCTCTTCAGTTAAATTATGCCGTCTGGTAAGGTTCAATACGTCCATTGCATGAATGAGTCCATTGTCCGGTCTGTCAATACATGTTGACAGTTTGGTTTTGGTAATCATATAATATGGGGCCTCAATTTTATCCCTGCGAAGCACAATTGTCATTTTTGATATCACATGATCGTCACTGCAGTTTTCATTAATGAATTTGAGCAGTTGAAACTGTTTGATATTGGCATCATCGTTCATGAAAGTCATGGTAATATATTGTTTTTAAAAATATTTAAGTTTAAGTGTCTATTCATTGACTGGAATGATTTAAATATTCAAAAACACTTTGGATTTTAACTTTCAACGGTATACACTTTAAGACAGACGGTTTTGTCAAGTTTTACCATATCTATCCATGTATTATTGTCCTTGATTACCAGTGACATTTCGGGAATGTAATGCTGTTTTGAAAATGCCTGATAAGGTAGGGCATTGCTTTTGAAAACAACTTTGAATTTATTAAAAATAGAAAAATTAACTAAAATATGAACAATTATTAAAACTCAATAATTTCTGCCAACACTATTCCGGGTCAATTTTTATCTACATTTAAATCGATTGTATGGTAAATATTTTTAGTGTTTAGTCCAAAAACCCTGCCAAATATTTCATCTAAAATCATTTCACTTAAAAGAATTAAACCAAAATGAATATTTTGATGAGTGAATGTGCATGTCTTTACACATTTTTAAATTTTATATGTATTAGGTTTCTGTATCTTTTCTGTTTGGTTTAGATGATATTTGAAACGTTAATTGACAAATCAAAAACCTATCCAAAAATATATTATTGGGATAAATTACTTATTGAATTACTCAAAAACATAATTATGATATTATTGAAAATGAGATGAAAAATATGGTAGATGAAAACAATTCAAACCGCATGAGCAAGGTAGAGCATTATCTTGCAATCGCTCTTGTGGTATCAAAAAGAAGCACATGTTTGAAAAGACGATACGGGGCAGTAATAGTAAACAACGATGAGATAATAAGTACTGGATATAATGGTAATCCTCGGGGAGATGAAAACTGCTGTGACAGGGGGAACTGTAAGAGAATGAATCTTCCATCAAATTCAGGAAACTATAATGACTGCTTTTCAGTTCATGCAGAACAGAATGCAATGATCAGTGCAAGCAGGAAGGAAATGATTGGTTCAACCATCTATCTGGCCGGAGAAAAGTATGATGATGGGGACTGGGTTGAAATTGATGATGCAGAACCGTGTCCGATATGCTTCAGAATGATAAAGAACTCCGGAATAGATAGGATTATCAGCAAAAAAGGAACTTTAAATCTGCGTGATATTTAAATGAGCAATCCAGTTTAAAACAAGTACTTGTCTGATGATGGCATTTTCAATTTCTTGGATTTAAAAAAAGAATAGGAAGTTGATTGAAATCAACTTCTAAAATAATCCACTGTCTTCCAGGCGTTTTTCAAAGTAATGTGTTGCCTTGTCTGCTTTTTCTTTAATGATTATCATAACAATAATCGTCACAAGCCCTATAGCAAAAAGGATAATCAATGCAGGGATATAATTTGACCATATTAAACCAAGCTGTGCTTCACGTATCAGTGTTATTGCATAAGTCATCGGCAGGTACGGATTCGTTACCTTGAATAAGTTTGCCATGATTTCAACAGGGTATATTCCTCCAGTTCCGGATATCTGGATAACTAAAAGCACGATGGCAACTGCTTTTCCAACATCGCCCAGTGCGGAGACAATCGAGTAAACCAGAACCATGAACGTTCCCGATACTGTTAGACAGGATAGTATGAAAAGTATTTCATTTTCAATATAGATGCCTAAAATGTGTGCTCCTATTATTGTAACGCTGGCCTGAAGAAGGCTCATAGTTAAAAATATTACCACTTTGCCCGCATACATTTCAAGAGGAGAATATTTTGTTCCTTCACTGGTTCCAGGTTTTAACATTGCACATGTAATCAAAGCACCGACCCACATGGATAGGACAAGATAAAATGGAGATACCTGTGATCCGTAGTCAGGCACTGGGAACAGTTCATGTCTGTCCAGTTTTACCGGTGCAAAGAAATAGTCTCCAAGCATTGTTTCATTGATGCCTGTAATGTCTGCAAGTGTATCTGCGGTTGAAGCAAGAGATGCTCCTGCTGTATATAATGCCTGTGTTGCAGCACTTGAAAGCATTTGGGAACCTGCGGCAAGTGAAAGGGAACCTTCAGCCAATTTCACTGAACCATTTGCCAATTTTGTGGAACCTTGTGCAAGTTGAGTGGAACCGTTTGCGAGTTTTGATGAACCTTTGGCCAGTGAAACTGAACCCTCAGCTAATTGGCTTGCACCATTTGCCACCTGGGTGGTACCGTTTGCAAGCTTAACATTTCCCTCGGCATATTCTTTGATTGGGCCATCAGGGATTATTGATGGATCCACTGCTGATTCCAATTCTTCAGCACCTTGCTGAACTTGACTTGCACCATTTTTAACTTGTTCGGAACCTTTTTCAACTGAACTGGCACCTTTATTTACATCATTTTTACCCTTCTCTAATTTTTTGGAACCTGATTTTAATTTGCTTGCGCCGTTTTCAACCTCTTTTGCTCCGGAGGATACCTTTGCAGAACCGTCGGCAAGCTGATTTCCTCCATCAGTCAGTTTGCTTGCACCTGCGGATAATCCTTCTTGCAGCTCTCCAAGTTTTCCATAGGCAGCAAGGTTTATAACCTCAACAATCTTTGCATTCAATGCATTGTAAACGGCATTCGAACCTGAATCAGTAAGCTTTGCTCCAACGGGATTTGCTTTCATATTAACAATATATTCCAATTTTGCCTGTTGCGGATTGTCCCCTGTTATTGAGACGATGTTTTTACTCAGATTTTTGGGTATTATTATTCCGGCATAATAATCCCCTTTATATACTCCCTCTCGAAGTTCATCCTCCTTTACGAATTTCCATTTGAATTTATCATTCTTTTTCAAATCGTTTTCAAGTTCATGACCTATATTTATTTTTGTACCGTCAAAAGAAGCGCCTTCATCAAGATTTGCTATTGCAAATTCCACTTCGCCGGTATTTCCGTATGGGTCCCAGCACGCCTGGATATTCAGCAGAGCATAAAGAGAAGGCAGTATAATCAGTCCTATCAATACGATTGTAACAATAGGATTTGAAAATGCGGATTTGAAATCATTATGAA
This sequence comes from Methanobrevibacter sp., assembly GCA_030539985.1. Classification (GTDB taxonomy): domain Archaea; phylum Methanobacteriota; class Methanobacteria; order Methanobacteriales; family Methanobacteriaceae; genus Methanocatella. Next base: position 4,219 of record JAUNXD010000061.1, on the reverse strand, counting down.
TTATTTCAACCACATTATTATAGTTTCTGTCACCCATTTAATCCCTCGTTTACTTTTATAATCTTTTAATTATATATTTAATAATGTTATTATATTAATATTGTGTAATGTAACATAAGCATATTTATTTAATGAATAGAATTATATAGTAATATATAGGTGTTGAATATTATGAAATTTAAAAAAGCATTTATCTTCATGTGTCTTTTTATATTATTTGTAGGAATTGCAAGTGTTTCGGCTTCAGATATCAATGAAACACAATCGCTTAATTGTGAAAATACTACTTTGATTGACTCTTCACAAGACAATATTCTTGCTGACGAGGATAATGGGACATTCACTGCATTACAAAAAAAGATTGATGAATCTGAGGAAGGATCGACCATAACATTGGATAGGGATTATACATATGATGAAGGATTCAGCAAAAGGGGAATTGTCATCGACAAAAGTTTGACAATCAACGGTAATGGGCACACTTTAAACGGCATGTCCCAATCAAGGATTTTTATCATTAAATTGGGTTCGGTTTTCCACAATAATGTCACATTAAACAACATTAAGTTCACAAATGCAAATACCGACCTTTATGGAGGAGCCATATTTAATTATGGGAATTTGAAAGTCAATAATTGTGAATTTGTAAATAATCATGCAAAATACTGTGGAGGTGCAATCAACTCCGTCGGATATTTGGAGTGTAAAAATTCCAGGTTTGACGGCAATGTTGCAGACGGTGACGGAGGAGCAATTTTCACATTATCTATAAGGGCAACATTCGAAAATCTAAAGGAAATCTTGAAAAATGATCTCATTGAGGGAAATATGAATTTCATAGATTCAATATCAAACAATTTCACAATACTATATAAAAAGGAATATGTTTCAGATTGTATCTTTACAAATAATGTGGCAAAAGGCCGTGGCGGCGGAGCGATATACGCATTTGGCCACATTGACATCGCCTCATCAACATTCAATTCAAACATTGCCGGTGAAAAAGGCGGTGCAGTATTTGGAAATAAGGATTTATTCATTTCAAATTCAAAATTTACAAGCAACAGGGCTTCCATGTACGGAGGTGCGGTTTATTTCAGATGCCACGCTAATGCAGGCCACTATGATGCAAATAAAAAATGGATTTCAGAAGTTGAATATTATTCAAACCTGATTCAGGGCTCTACCTTTATAAAAAATTCAGCTACTAGGGGCGGTGCAATATACGGATTTAAATCATCAGCTTCAGACAATCATCAAGCCAATGCCGTAAACTGTATATTTGAAGCAAACAGTGCTAAAAATGGTAGGGACATTTATGGAGGTTCAGCATCAAATTGCGTATTCAACTATCTGAAATTGACCCTTAAAAAGGTAAAGATTAAAAAATCAGCCAAAAAGCTTGTCTTGACCGCAAAGCTTACAAAAGGCAAATCATCAATAAAGGGCAAGAAAGTAACCTTCAAATTCAATGGAAAAACATACAAGGCCAAAACCAATAAGAAAGGCATTGCCAAAGTAACCATCAAGAAAAAGGTATTGAAAAAACTCAAAGTTGGCAAAAAAATCAAATATCAGGCAAAATATGGTACTTTGACTGTTAAGAATAGCGCCAAGGTCAAAAAATAGTTTATGGATATCGATGATTATCTGTCAAACAGTAATTTATCGATAATGTCCATATCAATATGCTCTTCAACGATTTCAGCCAATCTGTTAAGGGAATAGTCCTTTTGTGTTTCATATGGATCTTCTCCGTATTTCGCTTCAAGACCTTTTTTAACTCTTAAGTAATTAAGAAATTCCCTTCTGAAATTGTAATTGTGGAAAATTCCATGGAAATATGTTGCAAATGTGTTTCCATTTGCAGCACCATCTGCAAGTCCATCCTCATTGTTTCCCTGTCCTTTTTTAACATTCAATAATTCGGATGAGTTTAAAAGTTCTGTTGTTCCCTCATGGATTTCATAGCCTGTAACGGTTTCACCTGCAATGTTTTTAAATATTGCACCGGCAATTCCTTCAATGTCTTCTGGTATTGTCGCTTCTGACTGTGTCACAATCTTTTCGGCTCTTGAGAATTTTGATTCGATATCGAGCAGTCCAAGACCCTCAAGTGTACCGTGTTTGGATTCTCTTTTTTCTTCATCATGGATGACGTTACCTAATATCTGAAGACCTCCGCAAATTCCGATAATTGGGATTTCAGAGGACTTTTCAATGATTTTATCGGCCAGGCCGCTTTGGTGAAGTGCATACATGTCCTCTGTTGAGTTACGTGTTCCTGGTATTATGATTGCATCAACGTCGCCAATATCATCATTAACGCCTATCATCTTAAGTGCAACGTCTTCCTCATACTCAAAGGGATCGATGTCTGTGAAATTGGCTATTTTAGGCAATCTGATGACTCCGATGGTAATGTCCTTATCCTCTGCAAAGACATGTGTTGTTAGGGAAGCTGAGTCCTCTTCTGGAAGTTTCAATGTTTCGTCATATGGAAGAACTCCCAAAACAGGTTCTCCGGTTATCTCTTCAATCCTGTCAAGCCCTGGCTTTAAGATATCCAAATTGCCTCTGAATTTGTTGATGACAGTGGCCTTTAGCCTTGACCTGTCATAGTCGTCCAGAAGGACATATGTTCCTGCAATGGCTGCAAACACGCCTCCCATTTCAATGTCTGCAATCAGAATGACATTTGCATCTGCAAGGTGTGCAATTTCCATATTTGCAATGTCCTGATCACGCATGTTGATTTCGGCAGGTGATCCTGCTCCTTCAATGATTATCACATCGTATTCATCGGATAACTTTTTGAAACTGTCTTTTATTGCATCAAATGCGGTATCATGGTATTTGTGTTGGTAATCATAGAAGTTCATGTTTCCGATTGATTTTCCTTGGATGATGACGTTGGATGTGAAATCTCCCTTTGGCTTTAGCAAAATAGGATTCATATGTATGCTTGGTTCAATCATTGCCGCTTCTGCCTGCAGCATCTGTGCAATTCCAATTTCACCGTTTTCCTTTGTGGTGTAAGAGTTCAGGGACATGTTTTGTGATTTGAAAGGGGCCACTTTATATCCTCTGTTTTTATAAATTCTGCATAGTGCCGCTACGAGCATGCTTTTTCCGGCATTTGATGATGTTCCTTGAACCATGATACAGTTTGTCATGATAGAATATATTGAGTTAATATTATAAATAATTTAAAAATGAGTTAAATTTAATCTCATTTGAGGTATGATTTTGTGTTACATCGGGGGTTTAATAACTGATGTTCATCATACCTGCAAACTCGATTAGCAAGATTAAATTATTGAAAATTTATCTTACATTATTAAATATTTTAATTTTAATATATATTTTTACCTATTTTTTGCTTAAATTTTTTATTTATTTAAAAATAAAGTTTTATATTTGCTTTTTTTTATATTTTATTGATTAGATTAATAGTTTTAATGATTATGATATTAAAGTTATTTCTTGTCGATTTTTTCTTTAGTGGACTGTTTTATGGAACAATACTTTTGTAAATGAAGCTATTGTATCTTTCAAGTTCCTTAAGTTCTTAAGTATCAATGCAAAATTGCTTGAATTCAAAATTGGTCATCTAAAAATAGTAGTTTTCACTGGCATTTGATGGCCTGCCAAGTCATATCAAAGCTTTTCTCGAAAATGAGATCAATATGATCATTTGCGAAAATTAACCAGGAATATTGAATTCCCATAAACATTATAACCAATGACTCGACAAT
>JAUNXD010000061.1:0-451 GCA_030539985.1 Methanobrevibacter sp. | reverse complement strand
GTCTTGCCGGATTTCATTTTGCCTTTTGCCATCTTCGACAAGATCGGTTAAGAATATTCTAATATCTTTTCCTGTTTGTGAAACAATGCTGTTGACCTCCTTTTCAGCATATCCTGTTGCGGTTAAAAGAAGTATTACGTCCCTATAATTGACTTTTTCATTGATGCTTTTAATTTCCACACCGTTTATGAAGTGGTTTAAAATATAAAACATTGCATCGTGGATTCTGTTCTTTGATGAACCTTCAAGGATGATTTTATCAAAATCTATTTTAACATAATCTACCATATACTTTTGCAGAATTGCTTCAAATATGTCGGTTTTATCTGAAAAATGATAATATATGCCACCTGTTGTCAGTCTTGTAGCATTTCGAATTTCACTGATTGAAATGTCAATTGTGTTTTTTTCCAATATTAATTTCAACGTTTTTTCAAGAATCATGTCTTTA
>JAUNXD010000060.1 GCA_030539985.1 Methanobrevibacter sp. | reverse complement strand
TGAAGGATTATATCTAGAGTTTTCTAAAGCATTTATTGTTTGGCGAGTAACACCCACTAATTCGGCCAACTCCTGTTGAGTCATACCTGATTCCAGGCGGTATTGTCGTATTTTTGTATTCAAGATATCACCTATTATTGAATGTAGTGATTAATATAAAGTCTTTTTATAAAACAATATAAATGTTTGCCAAAATATTAAAACTTTAAACAACAAATAATTTACATGATTGAAATAATATTTGTGAGATGATAAAAAATGGCTATACACCCAATTGAATTTAGGTATGGTACTCCTGAAATGAAAAATATTTGGGAAGAAGAAAATAAACTGCAAAGAATGCTTGATGTAGAAGCTGCATTGGCATTAGCTGAAGGAAAACTTGGTATAATTCCACAGGAAGTCGCTGATGAAATTGCAGCAAAAGCTAATACCAAATATGTGAAGCTGGAAAGAATGAAAGAAATTGAAGCTGAAACCAATCACGATATCGCCGCATTATCAAAATCAATTACTGAAGTATGTGAAAACGGCGCCGGAGAATACGTTCACTTTGGAGCCACCTCCAATGATATCGTGGACAGTTCAAATTCCCTTCTCATTCGTGACTCCATTGATGTTCTTGAAGAAAAACTGGAAAGATTGACAAAAATAATGCTCAAGCTTGCAAGCGAAAACAAAATGAAAGTGTGCATTGGACGTACCCACGGACAGCACGCGCTCCCTACCACATACGGAATGAAATTCGGTATCTGGGCAGATGAACTCCACAGACAATATGTCAGATTGCAGAATGCAAAATCAAACGTTTGTATCGGAATGATGGACGGAGCCGTAGGTACCACTGCAGCTTTAGGCGAACAGGGATGGGAAGTTCATAAAACCGTTGCGGAAATCTTAGGATTGCCTGCAGCAACAATTACAAACCAAGTAGTTCAAAGAGACAACCACGTTGAGTTCATAAGTGTTTTGGCAAATATCGCATCCACATTGGACAAAATCGGATTAGAAATAAGAAGCCTTCAAAGAACCGAATTGATGGAAGTTGGAGAATACTTCGATCCTGAAAAACAGGTTGGAAGCAGTACAATGCCACATAAAATGAACCCAATTACCGCTGAAAGAATCTGTGGCGTTGCAAGAATCGTCAAATCATATGTCAATGCCGCATTGGACAACAATCCTCTCTGGCATGAAAGAGATTTAACCAATTCCTCCTGTGAACGGATAATGTTTCCAGAAAGCTGCATATTAACCGATTACATCTTAAACTTAACCATTAAACTAATGAATAACTTAGTATTCTACGATGAAAATATTGAAAGAAATTTAAACCTTACCAATGGTTTAATAATGGCTGAAAGATTGATGGCTGAATTAACCCGTGCAGGAATGGGAAAACAAACCGCATATGGAATTGTTAGGAAAAATGCAATTAAGGCAAACAAGGAAAAACTATTGCTTGGCGAACTAATTCTAGAAGATGAAGAGGTTAAAAAGTACTTAACCAAAGAAGATGTCGACAAGATAATGGATCCTCACACCTATACAGGATCTATCCCAACAATCATCGACGAATTGCTTGAAAAATCAGAAAGCTGGTTTTAAATTAAAAAAAATAGAATTAATTGGCAATGCCAATTAATTTTTAACTCTTTTTATTTCCGGAACATATCTCTTAAGCATCAGTGAAAGAGTTATGACCGTTACTGAACTCATTGCCATTGCAAGGCCTGCAAGAGCAGGTTCGAATGTAATTCCAAATGCAGGATATAAAACACCTGCTGCAATTGGAATCAGGATTGTGTTATATGCAAATGCCCAGAAAATGTTTTCCTTGATTCTGCGCATTACCTTTTTAGAGAATTGAACTGCAGCCACAACGTTTTCCAAATCCCCTTCCATAATAACAATATCTCCGCTTTCCATTGCAATGTCGGTACCGTTACCCATGGCAACACCGATATCTGCCTGTGTCAGTGCCGGAGCATCGTTGATGCCGTCTCCGACAAACAGTACCTTTTTGGTGTTATTTGCCTGAGTCCTTTTTACGATGTCCAGTTTGTTTTCCGGAAGAATTTGAGCCTCAACATTGTCGATGCCGACTTCACGGGCAACTGTTAAAGCTGTAGATTCATTATCCCCGGTCAGCATGTATGTTTCAACATCCATTTTATGCAGCTCTTCAATGGCCCTTTTTGAATTGGCCTTGATTTTATCGGACAAGCTTAAAAGACCCTTGACATGTTTGTCTTCCGCTAAAAAGATAATGGTTTTGGATAGCCTTTCAAGTTCATGATATCTGTCAACCGCCTCTTTTGAAACTTCAACATCAAAAGACTGCATCAGTGCAAGGTTTCCAGCAAGGACTTCTTTTGAATCGAGTTCGGCCTTTAGACCTTTACCTGTGACATTTTCAAAATCGGAAGTCTGATTCAAATCCAAATTAAGTTCCTTGGCTTTATTGACAATCGCCTTTGCAATCGGGTGAGTTGAATTCTGCTCAACACTGGCTGCAAGCCTGATTAGCTCTTCTTCAGGTCCATGATATGTGATTATGTCATCCACTTCAGGCTTTCCTTCAGTGATTGTACCTGTTTTGTCAAATGCAGCAACATCAATCTGGCCCGCATTTTCGAGGGTATCTCCATTTTTGATTAGAATACCGAACTCAGCCGCCCTTCCGACACCGACTGTAACTGCAGTTGGAGTGGCAAGACCCAAAGCGCACGGACAGGCCACAACCAAGATTGAGATTAAGCAGGTCAATGAGAAGAGCAATGATTCTCCCAGTATAAAGTACCATATTGAGAATACTACAATTGCTATTGTTAAGATAACCGGAATGAAGTATGATACAATAGTGTTAGCGAATTTTTGAACTGGAGGTCTTGAGGACTGTGCCTTTTCAACCAACCGGATGATATTGGATAATACTGTTTCCTTTCCAATCTTTTTAGCCTTGATATGCAGGACCCCATCCTGATTGATAGTTCCGGCAAAGACTTCTTCGCCATCCTTTTTAACTTTAGGAATCGGTTCCCCATTAATCATTGACTCATCAACATAAGATTCTCCACCAATAACATCCCCATCGACAGGAATTTTCTCACCCGGTTTGACCAAGAGCAAATCATCCAATACGATGTCTGAAATGGAAACTTCCTTTTGTGAGGTGACATCACCGTTTTCATCGACTTCAATAGCTGTTGCGACTGTAGGCTGAAGACCTATCAATTCCTTAATAGAGTCAGATGTTCGTTTTTTAGCTCTGGCCTCAAGGTATCTTCCTATCATTAAAAATGAAGGAAGCATTACTGCTGAATCATAAAACATGAATGTGTGGTCTAAAACTATGCCGAATGTTCCAAAGAGACTTGAAATGTAAGCGACAAGAATTCCCATTGAATACATTACATCCATATTCAGATTCTTATGCATCAGTCCATTGATTCCCGCTTTTAAAATCGGTAATGATACATATAAGAAAGGTGCAATACTCACAATTAATGAAAGCAGCCCCATTGAAGAAACATGCAATCCTGTTAGCTGATGGAGAGAATGTGTAAGTCCCATTAACGGATCCCATCCGCTGAACATCAAAATCATTAGAATTGCAGAGAAGAACAAACCTACAATTATCCTGTTACGTTTATCCTTTAAGTCCTGCTGATAGATTGCCTCTTCATCAATTTCAGTTTGTCCCTCGACTCCCAAAAGCTCAAAGCCCAAAGATTTAATTACCTCTTCAATTTCATCAAGAGTCACTTTTGATGAATCATACCTTATTTTTGCATTTTGTGCGGTTAAATCGGCTTTGACGTCAAATATTCCATCCAATCTGATTAGAAAATTCTCAACGTTCATTGTACATGATGCGCAATGCATCCCCTGAATTCTTATGGTCATTTCATCAGAGTGAAGTTCAAAACCAAGGTTTTTGACCAACCTTTCCATTTCCTCATAGGAAATTTTTTTAGTATCGACTGTAATGTGCAGTTTATTTGCTGCAAGGTCTGCATCAACCTCTTCTACACCTTCAACTTTTCCAAAAGTCTTGTTCACACTTAAAACACAGGAAGCACAATGCATTCCTTCAATTGGCAAATCCATACGCTTATGTTTTACCATCCTATCACAACCGTTTCACATATATAAAACAAATTTTATTTTTTTATATATAAAAAGTTTAGGTTACACTAAAAAACAATTCATTTTGTGAATGAGAAAATGGTTGTTGAAAAACAAGAAAAATCAGATATATTTAACTTTAATATCATTGTGAGGAATTGTCCTTCTAAATCTCTTTTTCGGATAGCCTATTATAAAGGCCGAGTACATATGTTTGTTTCTATCAAGTTCAGGGAAAAATTCCATCAATTTATCATGATCTAGTTCATCTGCTTTTAGAATAAACAAGGAATAAAATCCTCCAAGACCTAATGAATAGGCAAGCAGTTCAATGCGAGTATTGGCTATTACCGCACTTGTCTTATCGGTTGAAAATGTTAAAATTAATTGTTTGCCTTCCCAAAGCAAAGGATGAAATTCTTTTGCAGTATTATCTTTTAAATAGTCTCCGAATTCCTTGATTCTAAAAAATTCATCTTCCTTGACCTTTATGATATCATAGACAAGATCCATGAATTCATCGAGCTTTTCATCCAAAACCACAAATTCTACATCTTGAGCGTTTTGTGCGGATGGGGAGTAATAGGCTCCTTCAAACAATTTATCGAAGGTTTTCTTATCAATTTTTTTATTTTTAAACCATCGAATTGACCTTCTTCTTTTTAAAAACTCCCGCAAATCATCATATTCCACAATGATTTCACGAGGGTTGTAATCTGTGATTCTGTCCAGCTTGTCTTCAAAGGATTTGAGAGTTATTGCACCTTCCCTGCATATTGCCATGCAATGTCCGCATTCAAAGCATTTGCCGCCTACCTCAACTGCAAAATCGTCAACTACAATATTGTCCCGAATGCAAACCTGCTGACATTGCCTGCAGGCAGTGCACAATTCAGCATCAATTTTTAACTTCAATTCCATCCTGAATCACCTTTAAAATATTATCATTATCACTTAAAATAGAAATGTCATCCAAAGGATTAGAATTAACTAAAATCAAATCTGCAACATAGTTCTCTTTTACCAAACCCAAATTGTCAAAACCTAAAAATTCAGCAGCATTGACAGTTCCGCTGGCAATCGCTTCATCTTCACTCATTCCAATGTCAGTTAAATGAACCAGTTCTTCCAGGTTATGTCCGTGAGGAATGACCCCACTGTCGGTTCCCATCAGTATATTAACGCCCTCATCATATGCAACTGAAACGTTTTCCTTGTGAACCCTGACTATTTCCTTTAACTTTTGAGTTTTTTCATGAGCATAGTTGTCCCATGCAGGAAAACCGTTTTTGTATAAAAATTGATGAACGAGAAGTGTCGGAACGAGACTGACATCATTTTCCGCCATTTTCTTTGATGTTTTCCTGTCGATGAATGTTCCATGTTCAATTGATGAAAATCCTGCCTTGATGCAGTTGTTCATTCCTTTCAAGCTATGACAATGAGCTGACACTTTCATATTATTTGCACGGGCTTCACAGACGATTGTCTTTAACTCTTTTTTGTTGAATTGCGCAAATTCAGGTGAGGAGTTTGTTGTCAGAACCCCTCCGCTTGCCATTACCTTTATGAAATCGGCACCTGCCCTTTTAACTTCACGGGTCTTTTTTAAAACCTCTTCAATGCCGTCACATCTTCCTTTAGGAAATCCAGGATAAATTATCTCCATATCCCATCCTGAAGGTAAAAGCAAGTCAAAATGCCCTCCGGTCATGACCAATGGAGTTATTGACAAATGAACCTTTGGAGCGGTGAACAATTTTCTCTGTTGAGCCAATTTAAAGCTCAAATCAGCAGATCCACAATCCCTAATTGTTGTAACTCCGGCATTGATTGTCTGTAAAGAGTGAGGTACGGCATTATAGAAATGAATGCCTAACGGATTTGCCATGTTCTCTTCTTTGTGAAATCCCTTTGCAAAAATATGGGCATGACAATCGATAAACCCGGCAAGCAAATAATTGTCTTCACCATCAATAACCCTATCTGCCTTAATTTTTGATGATGAAATTTTTTTAATGATATTATCTTCAATTAAAACGTTCTGATGGGTTTTAATCTCTTCAAACGGATTTACAATATTTACATTTTCAATTAGAGTTTGCATATTACCACTACAATATTTCTATTGTTCCATTATCCCCATCGACTTCAACCAATGTTCCGTCAGTTAAATCCTTAATCTCTTCAGGTGAGTCAACCATCGGAATATCAGACATTATGGCACCAGTAGCTATAATAGGTTCCGCATTCAGGCAAATGATGGCTTTTGGAGCAGTGTTGTTTTTCATCATCTGAAAAATAACATATGAACCGACGGTGGATCCCTTACCGCCAGGTATAAATAGAACCTTATCCTTAATGATTTGACCTTTTAGCTCATGATTCGGGTCGATTATTTCACCGTTGTCCGGATTGACTCCACCTAAAAAACTAATAGGCTCGGATGAAACAATCAATTCGCCTTTTCCTTTTCCTTTTGCAATATTTCTACATTTAATCATAAAATCACTATAATAATTTATCTTTAACTTCTTCTCCACGGTTTAACGCATTAGTTGACATGATAGTGTCGATTAAAGCCCAAATCCAAATTACAAAACATAATAAAAATCCAATTAGTATCAGAATTAAAATTGCAGATATTACATAAGCAATTAAAAATATTGCACCCTTATGGTCAAGTCCCAGATAAATCTGACCAAGTCCAGGTAAAAATACACTTAGAATAATTGCAAGAATAATACTTTTTTCACCTGAAGATTTAACGGGCATGCTGTCGCTTCCGGCAACCTTGCCGCTCAAGTCCTGTCCGCATTCAGGACAGTATTTGAAATCACCGTCAAGTTCATGACCGCAATTGAAACAATATTTAACTGATCTAGTTGACTTATCAGTGTTTTTAACCTCTTCATATTCAACCGGAACAGCTTCATCTGAATTAACAGGAACTGTTTCAGATTTGATTGGAACAACTTCTTCAACATCTGATTTGATAGTGACTGGAATTGAATCATCATTTGATTCAATTGATGAGTCTACTTTTTGTTTAACATCTCCAATGTATGCTCCACAATTTTTACAAAATTTCGCTTCCGGAACCTCATTTCTGCAATCTGGACATATCACCATTTATATCACATCGACCTTCATGATTTCTCTTAAAACTGCAGTGGCATATGAACCTTTGTTGATTGAAAATTCACATAATACACCTTCTTCGGTTGCTTTTGCAGAGGCATCCCAAACTTGGAATCTCATTGACCTTCTAAGACCGTGACTTCCCAAACGTGGCATTTTTGGAACTTCAAAATCCTGTTTTGTAAGATTGTATTTGTTCAGGACATTCTCTTCCATCTCGCCAACGGTGCCTCCCGCATAGGGGACCTTGGTACCATACAACGGACAGGTTGGATTAACTTCAAAACCATCCATTAGTTCCTGATATTGCTCTGGAGTTTTATCATAGATAATGTGCTCTTCTGTGTCAATGATAATGTCTCCTTCAATGTAGGTATCGATTCCCATAGCTACACGATTACTTACAACTTCATTAAATAAATAAGATTGATAAGCATGAACGAACATTCTTTGAAGAGGTTTTGGAAGGGCATACAATGCATTCTTATAAGCTTTATCAGTCAGTTCACCTTTTTTAGAATCCTTGATCAATTCTCGAATCATCATTTTTTCATATCTCATTCCTTTACCCATCAATTCCAATGATTCTTCAAGGTTTCCATCATCATAAGCCTGTCTTGCCTTCTGGTTTTCTTCATGCTCGTCTTCAGACGGTCCGCCAATATATCTGTCCACCGCCTTTTTCAAGTCATTTTCAATTAATGCTTCGCCAACCAGATGTGTATTGGTTCTTGGCTTTCCGAATCTCTGCCAGCCAAAGTAGTTGGGAACGCCTGTGGTTTCCAAGGTGCTTAGCACTTCATTTGCGACGTCTGTACATTCAGGAATATCATCCACATCCTTAATTAATATTTTAAATTTGTTTCCCTTAAGCTGACCCATTCTAAGCTTTTTGCGTCCTCTTATGACTTTTAAAAAATCAGTTTTGTAAATGTCAAGGTCTTTAACCTGCTGCATCTGCGCTTCTGAATCCATATTTGCGATGCAAATCCACTGACGTGTTAAAGCCTTTTTGTCCTTCATTCCGGCAAAACCCATTCTTTTTCTTGAGATGTGCAGGTCTCTTGAAATGTCTAAAACAACATCCAAGGTTGTTCTTCCAAGTTTTTCAATCCAAATGTAGATGTTTGGACCTTCGCCATTCGGAAGGATTTCTGGAATTTCTTCAACGTAAAAATCTTCATATCGGTTCCTAATAGTCCCCCCAATTCCTTTTTGGGAGGTAACATAAGTATTAGCATTTAACATAATAATCACGGAAATTATAAGTGCCCTGGCCGGGATTTGAACCCGGGGAATGGGATCCGCAGTCCCATGTGTTATC
>JAUNXD010000286.1 GCA_030539985.1 Methanobrevibacter sp. | reverse complement strand
TGCTGAGCTATACCTGATCAGTGATATTCTGATTACAGATTACTCAAGTGTTTTCTTTGACTTTGCAAACCTCAAAAGACCTATTCTATATTTCACTTACGATTTGGAGAAATATGAAAACGTTTTAAGAGGATTTTATCTAGATATTCATACAGAAGTGCCGGGACCATTGCTCAAGACATCTGATGAGGTAATTGATTCAATTGTTAATATCGAAGCGCTTAAGGAAGAATATGCTGATAAATACGATGAGTTTTATGAAAGATTTTGTTCAATTGAAGACGGAAACGCTTCAAAAAGAATTGTTGATGAGATAAAATTATGATAAGAATTTCTGTTATAATGCCGGTTTATAATGTTGAAAAGTATTTAAGGGATTCTCTTGACTCTCTTTTATACCAGACAATGATTGATGATATAGAAGTCATCATGATCGATGACGGTTCTACAGACAATTCCAGATATATTATTGATGAATATGCTCAAAACTATGATAATTTCCATGCTTATCACAAAAAAAATGAAGGTCAGGGAATTGCAAGGAATTTCGGACTTGACATAGCTCGTGGAGAATATGTTCATTTTATGGATGGTGATGATTACTTGCCTCCGAAAGCTTATGAAAACCTTTACTATTTCAATCCTTATAATGATTTTGTTGTTGGTAATGTATTGAAATTCGGAGAATACAACATTTGGGAAAATATCCTGTTCAAAAAGGCTTTTAAAAGATTCAATGGTGATGTCAAATCATTCAGACTGGTTGATGTTCCAAACGTTTTATGGGACACAATCACATGCAACAAACTGTATAAGAAAGCATTTCTGGACAGATACAATATAAGATTCATAAATAAGGATATATACTATGAGGATTTACTGTTTTCACTTCAGACTTATATTCTTGCCGGTTCAATAGGTTTTTCAAGAAACATTTTTTATTTCTGGAGATTGAGAAAGGACAAATCTTCAATCACTCAAAAGCAGGATGACGTTAGAAACTTCGAAAACAGGATTGAGGTTCTAAAAATATATTATGCAATCATGAATAAGTATGAGTTAAGCGACGAGTTGAAAAATGTAGTTTATTCAAAATGGCTAAATCATGACTTAAAGACTTCCCTTAAGAAAATAGGAAACTATCCGGGCAAATACTATGCCAATCTCATTAAGGGAACTAATGATTTGCTGAACGTCATACCATATGAGTTGAAGGAGGACTTAAATCCTTATTTGAAAATGCTCTATAAGATGGTTGAAAATAAGGATATCAATTCTCTTCTGTCATTTGCTCATCTCGAAAATGATTTAAAGGAAAATCCTCAAATGCCTATACCTGTCAGTGACGAATATTTGACAAATCTCAGTTTAAACTGTGAACAGGAGGATAAGGAGTTTGAAGCTCATGTGGCTGATGTTTTCAATGACGATAAAAACCTCTACCTGGAGTTCAGGCAAAATCTGGATTTCACTCCCGACAGCTGTCCTCATGAAACAATCATTACTCTGATAACAAGAAATGAAACTATTCCTTTAAAGGCTCGTAAAAATCGTCTTACTCTTCCTTTGGATTTGATAAAGGATAAAAACCATTTAAAAATTAAATTCGTCTATAAGACAAAATCCTTTAAGAAGGAATCCCTTTTGAAAAACTATAACAGAAAATCAATCAGATATGCCGATTTTGATATTGATTTGGGTATTGGAATAAACAATATCTTGTATCTGGATGTAAGAAGAAAAACAGACAACCAGATTGTTGTCAGGGATGTTGCCTTTGAGGATGAGGAGCTGATATTCCAGTGCGAGTCCATAATCCCTGTTGAAAATATAACCCTTACAAATTATGTTACATACAGGCAATTCAACTATCCTACAAGATATTCCAAAAACTCCAATAGATTTATATTTGTTATTCCATATGAAGACTTGACAAACAATGTTATTAATAAATGGGAGTTAAACTGTATTGATTCATTCAATTCAATCAAATTAGCTAATGGATTGAAGTTCATCTATGACAACAGTGAGATTGTATTGAAAAACAAGCGAAACAAGATTTTCATTTCCA
>JAUNXD010000059.1:897-8664 GCA_030539985.1 Methanobrevibacter sp. | reverse complement strand
CTCATGCGGGGGCCCTATTGTTGATCCAACTGCCAAGATAATAACGTTGACTCCTATTGCACCGCATACCATCATCAACAGAAGCATAATACTTTCCGATGATTCGATTGTAAAAATTAAAATAACCGAACTTAGGGATGAGACATCATCCTATGTGCTCTATGACGGAAAGCCAATTGAAGTGCATGGCGGCGACATAATACGGATTAAAAAATCAGATAAGATTACAAAAATAGTTAAATTCGAAAACAGAAGTTTCATCGACACGATACGTGAAAACATCAGTTAACGGTAATGCAGTCGCTTGGACAAATTGCCATGCAGACCTTGCAGCTTTTGCAAACCTGAGGATCTCTAACCGCTGATTTGCCGTCAACTATGATTAAAACGTTGTTCGGACATGCGATTGTGCATTTTTCACAGGCATCGCAGTCTTGTGTGTTGATGTCAATGTGTGAGTCCACAACTGCATCTTCCTGTTTTTCCTTCTTTTTTCTTTTAAAAAGTGATCCCAAACCCATATTTAAACCTTTGTATTCTATTAAAAAAAAGATAAAAGGTAGGTTTAGAATTTTAAACCTAACTCGTAAGCTTCTTTTAATTTGTCTTCCTGCTCTTCAGCCACGATTCCTGCAGGACCTGCTGAACCTGCATCCACATGACCTATCACATCATATCCCATGAATGTGAATGGTGAGAATTTGGTAAGTTCAATGTAGTCTGCATAGGTTCCTTCAGGCTGGTTTTCAGTAAATATCAATGCTGCCTTACCAGAAAGGCTTTTATCAGGGTTTTGGCCGATTGCATAGAATCTGTCAATGATTAGTTTTCCCTGTGCTGACATCTGACCGTAGTAAATCGGAGTTGCAAATATTACTCCGTCAGCAGCCACCAAATCGTCAATGATTTTGTTTCCGTCATCATCACGGATACATTCAGGGTTTTCGGCACAGTGCATGCATGCCTTACATGGGGCAACTTCACATTTTTCAAGGAAGTACTTTACTACTTCTCCGCCGTTTTCCTCAATTCCTTTTATCATTTCATCCATCAGTACATCACAGTTTCCGCCCTTACGTGGACTTGCTTGAAGTGCTATAACTTTCATTTAACTACTCTCCTATATTGTAATTAACAATATATATTTTAAACATTAAATAGATTAGTATTATGAAACTGTCGAAATCGAAAATCAACACATATTTGAAATGTCCTTTGGAGTTTAGATTCCAGTACATTGATGAAATCGAATCAGAACCAAACAAGTACATGGCACTTGGAAGTGATGTTCACTCAATTGCCGAGAGGTTTTCAGAGGAATTTGGCGATGAATTGGAGGATGTTGACATTGAAAATGAATTGTTTCGCATCGCTCATGAATTGGATATAGAATATGATGTTGAAAACCATGTCGAGAACCTGGCATCATTTTTCAATGATATATTCATTGATAATGACTATAAGCTGTTCAGCCAGGAGGAGTATCTGCATGATGAAACCCATCGCTTTTCCGGAATCTGCGACATAATACTTGAGGATGAAAATGGAGATCTTGTTGTGATTGATTACAAGACAGGAAATTCAAGTTCGTTTTCAAAATATCGTTTGGAGCTGTGCTATTATAAATTGCTCGTTGAAAATGTTTATGATAAAAATGTTGCAACCGTCGGAGTGTTCTTTACAAAAAACGGTCGTTTAAGACTTCTTGATGTCTGCGATGAGGAAAACAAGCGTAAATTTTTACACTCACGTGAAATCGATGAGGCAATCGATACCTTTTATAAAGTCAGAGATGAAGTGAACAAAGGCAACTTCTATCCAAAAAGACAGTTTTTATGCAAGTTCTGTACATATAAAAAAGAGTGTGCAGAATACCATTCGAAAATGGGAAGTTTACTTTGAAATTAAAAAAAAGAAAAAAAGTGAAGTTATGAGGAGGATTCCTCAACTTCCTTAAAGTCTACTTTTTCACCGAGTATTCTAAGTCCTACGAACATTACAACTATACCGATAGGGATTGAAATGTACCAAGGGATTCCTAATCCTGCTGGGATGTATCCGATAAATATTGCCACTAAAGCAACGAATATCGCATAGTAGATTTGTGTTTGAACGTGGTCAATGTGGTTACAGCTTGTACCCATAGATGACAGGATTGTTGTATCTGAAATTGGAGAACAGTGGTCTCCGAAAATAGCTCCAGTCAATACTCCACTGGTACAGACGATTGTAAAGTTCATGTCTCCGGTACTTACTGCCCATGCAAGAGGAATTGCTAAAGGCATCAAGATACTCATGGTACCGTATGCTGTACCGGTAGCGAATGAAATCAATGCACCTAAAATAAAGATTAAAGCAGGAACAATCCATGCAGGGATGGTGCTGCTTAAAACACCAACCAGATAATCTGCAGTACCGACTTCACCGATAACTCCACCTAATGACCAAGCGAGAAGTAAGATTACACCAGTGATAACAATGGTTTTCATACCTCCAATCCACTCTGAAATTGCTTCTTCGATAGTGAGTATCTTTTCACCGACAGCCATGATTATTGCAACGATGGAAGCAAGAAGTGCTGCTTGGAAAAGAGCTACGGATGCATCAGATTGAGATAATGCTTCGAAAATACCGTTGAATGATAACGGTGAGGTTTGCATTAAGGTGATGAGAGCCTGATCTTCCCCACCTAAAATGGTGGTGTATCCGCTCCAGTAGAATGCGATTAATGCACCTACAATTAAGGTACCAATTGGAATGATTGCGTTCCATACGGATAATTTGATTCCTTCAACAGGTTTTACTTCATCAAAACCAGGTGCTTCAGGAACAATGACTTCTTCATCTTCACTTCTTGCACGTGCAGCTTGTTCTGCCTTTTTCATTGGACCGAATTCATATAAGGTTAAAGCAGAAATTACGATAAACAGCAAGATGAAAATGTTATAGAACCTGTATGGTATAGTCTGTAAAAATATTCCAAAACCAGTTACATTAGTTACTCCTACAGATTGGAAACCGGCAGCAATCAAACTTATTTCCAAACCGATCCAGGTGGAAATGATTGCAATACCAGCTACAGGAGCAGCAGTTGCGTCAACTACAAATGCTAATTTTTCTCTAGATACGTGAAGTTTATCCATTACCGGTCTCATGATTGGACCGACAATTAATGAATTTGCGTAATCGTCAAAGAATACACATAAACCTAAAACCCATGTGAACAATTGAGCTTTTCTAGGAGTGTCCGCTCTTTTTGCGAATGCATCAGCAAGAGCTTTTGCCCCACCCATTTTTGTTACTAACTGAATAATACCTCCAATAAGCAAACATTGAAGGATAATACCTGCATTCCAAGGGTCAGCCATACATGAGATGATTTGTGAACCCATTTGCAAGAATGCGTTGATTATAGTGGAAATAATATTCAAATCGTTAGAACATAACATGAATTCCCCAACAAATACACCGATAAACAATGAAAGAATAGTTTCTTTTGTTATGAATGCCAATGCAATAGCAACTAGCGGCGGCAATAGTGTTAAAATACCGAATTTGACTGAATTGTCAACGTCGGTAGGTGTTGTGGAAATCCATAATGATAAAACAAAAAGGAGTATAATAGAAACAGCTGCAATTAATCCTAATTTCATTTTGTCATTCATTTATTATCACACCATTTTCCTATACATTTATTAATTTAAATAATTTATTTAGATTAATAGTTTATTCAAACAATAAACTTATAATGTACAATTTTATTTTATTATTAATAATATAAAAAGATTTATAATTAATTTTAAATTGAAAAAAGTGAATATAATGAAATTTCAAAAATAATACTTATGGAATATCCTCTTTAATTCGGTTGATAATTTCTAAAATATAATCGTCATTTCTGAACTGGTTCAAATAATTCAGGCAAATTTCAAGACAATCCTCATCGTCATGGTCATAGAAATACCTTTCAAAATCAGTGTAGTTGACAACGACCATGTGATATTTCTCCCAGAAATGCAGCGGATGGGTGTTTAAAAATTCATGACCCTCTTTGGTGATTTCATTTTCATTTAAATAGTTGTTCTTATCCAAAAATGATTTTAAATCATGCCAAGTGATGTCATATGTGTTTGCTATTGTCCAGACTGAATATTCAAGTTCTATTTTCTCTTCAATCAGCCTTAAAAACTTATATGCAATGAACCGAATGTCTTCGTTGAAGGCGGTTTTTGCCTGCGTGATGGTTTCAATCAGGCTACTTTCCATCTCTGAAGGATCATAATCCAAGTTTATGCCACAGTAATGGCAGTACCTGTCATGGTCATCAATAGGCATGCTGCAATATGGGCATACATCATCATGAGCCTTTAGGGAGGGTTCGGTGTCCTCTTCAAAAAGATAGGCAAGACGTATCAGCAGTGATTCGTTTAAAATCATTCCAGCTTCATATTCCTCCTTAATCTGCTGTCTGATATCCAAAGCCTTGGCGTAAGTGACGTGGGCATCATCAAGAAGAGATTCAATGTATGAGGAAAAGTTATCCCCCTCGCCGATGACTTCCTCCAGCGTGTAGTCCTTAATCGGAAGCCTTTCTTCTAAATCAAGCAGAACGTTCATCAGTTCAACGTCATTTTCAGCAAACATGGAGGTAATCCTTGTGAAATATTCATCACAAATGTTATTTCGCTTGTCAAGGCAGTCATAGTGGATAATGTCATAGTTTAAAGGTGAACTGTATGCAATATGACCCTTATTTATATCAAGAACGTGTATGCTGGCACACATGTCCAAATCATAAAAATGTGTTGACAGCTCCTCGTTTTCATAATCGGAATTTGTTATGACATGGTCCGGAGGGATTACGAATTCGATGGCGCTTGCAACAATGTTTTCATTGATTTTTTTGGCAAATCCGTATTTAATTAGAATTTCTACGATCAAACGGGTCGGCTCCATAATGCTTGGCTTGTTGTGTTCGGCCATTGTCTTTTCAAGTTCCTTTAGAAAAATTCCGTTTCCCCTGAACTCGGGGAGAATATAAATGTTGCTCAATGCGGCCGTCATGAATTCCCTTGAATGATCATAGCTACAAAATCCGACTACCTTTTTGTCACAGATCAGTTCCTTGAAAAGATTGCACTGACCATACTTTAAAATGAAACCCTCATCATTAATGGAATCATAAATATAGCCGTAATATGTCTTTAAAGTGTCGACAACATCAATGTCATTTTCACTTACAAATATCTTTTGGGTATTGCTGTGTCTGATTAAGTAATCCCTTTCAACCATATGAATTCACCTAATTCTTAAATAGATATTATAATTTAATAATATTTAAATTAATCGATTCAAATAAGTTATTTAGGCTATACTAACAATTACAATTTAGTATTGCCAAAATCAAATATTTAGAAAAACCTAAAATTATTATTCAATAGCAATATGTATATTCAATTAAAAACAAAATAGTTCTATGAAGATTTTAGTAATAGGTGCAGGAGGTGTTGGAATTGGGCTTGCAGCATCAGTGGCATCACAGGGAGCGGAAGTATCAATCTATGCCAGAGGAGAAACCGCAAAAGCAATTAAGGAAAATGGAATTAAAAGAACAGGACTTTTCAGACATTATGAAATTAAAGACATCCCTGTCTATGAAACATACTCAGAAATTCCAAAAGGCATCTTCGATTACATATTCGTTGCCACAAAGACAACCGCAAACAAAGACATTGCAGAAAACCTTAATGCACATAGCGAAATTCTAAAAGAGGACACTAAAATAATCATTTTCCAGAACGGATTTGGAAACGATGCTGAATACCTGAAACATTTCAATAATGTCTTTTGCGCAAGGGTGATTACAGGTTTTCAACGTCCAGAAAGACACATAAGTGAGGTTACAGTCTACACTGAACCTCTGCTTTTGGGAACACTTCAGGAAGATGATCCAAACCAGCTTAAGGAAATAGCCGATTTGATAACAAAATCCGGGATACAATGTGAAATCAGCGATGAAGTGGACAAATACCTGTGGGCAAAGATGCTTTACAACTGCACACTGAATCCTCTGGGAGCGATACTTGACGTTACATACGGCCAGCTTACAGAAAATCCATATACCCTGGAGATTATGGACAATATAATCAATGAGATTTTTGAAGTCATTAAGGCATCACCCTATGAGACACTTTGGCAAACACCAGATGAATATAGGGAAATATTTTACAAAAAACTTGTTCCTGACACCTATAACCATTATTCCTCAACTCATCAGGACATAAAAAGGAAGATAAAAACTGAAATCGATTCCCTGAACGGCAAAGTTATCGAACTTGGCAATGCCAACAATGTCAATGTAGACACCAATAAGATTATATATAACCTTATTAAAGCTATCGAAAGTACCTTCTAGAAACTAAAAGTTTATATATGTTGAAAAGCAAAATAGTATTGTTCATATTGTTATGTACTATTTTTTTATAATATGAACAATGGTGATGGTTGAAATGAGCATTCGTTTGTATTCCTTTAGTGGTGTTTAGGAAGAGAATGTTCATTTGTTTTAAAGAACTTATTTTTACAGAATTTTTACGTGATACTATGAGTGAACTTAAAGAATTGATTATAAAATTTATAGACTTGGATGACGACTTAAACGAAAAAATCGAAAATGCTTTGGATGACAATGAAGAGCTTCCTGAAAGTTTTGAAGAGGATAATATTGACCAAATTACCGAATTAAGCGAACTTTACCATGAAATTGAACATGGAGTATTCAATGAAGAGTTCATTATCGTTTCCAACATCAGCGAAGATGAAAAAGAGGTTGTCGCTTTAATCATCAGCGAGGAAGATGATGAGGAAGAGGAATTCGTAATTCCAGTATTTACTGATGAAGATGAAGCAAATGCTGCAATTGAAGAATTCAAAAAACAGTTTGGAGATATCGAGTTCAGCTGTGAAACAAAAACCGGAAATGAAGTTATTGCAGACCACCATGAAGATGATGCATTTATCGGCCTTGCTGTCAATGCACCTCAATGGGACTTTGTAATCTCTCATGAAGATGTACACGACTGTTGTGAATAAATATGAATCCTAAAGATTACGAAGACTATCAGAAAAATAATGTCAAGGCTTCCAAAAGTCAGCTGAAGGATTATATTCAGATATATGCTGATATGGCAAAGAAACTTAAAAGCGAAGATGCCGTTGAGCTTGAAGCCGTTAAAAATAATATCAAATTAACATATCCGACAGAGATTTACTTCACTTTGGTTGATGAAAAGGATGATTTTGTCAAGCTTACACTTACCGAATCAAGCAGCCAATACATTATTCCTGTCTTTACCGACATTAGGGAATATGCTCTTGGCAGCGCTAAAATATCCAAGTTATTTTTGGACAAGCTTGAGATGAAGGAAATCACTCCCGAAGACATTTCAAAAATAGCCGAAGAGGATGAGCTCTTTCAGGGTTTTGTAATCAATCCACATTCACAGAACTTCAATATGGATAGGAACGGTAATTTTTAGGTGATTTGATGTATATCTGTCCGACAATCGGTGAAGATCATGAAAAGGATTTCCTTGTAACAGGATCCCTGGATGATTTTAAGATTATTGTTTTTTCAAATTTAAAAGAATATGAAAAAGGCTTTGAATATCTGGAATTAATGGACTACAAACCGACTGAGGTTTCAGACGAATTGTTTCATGAATTGGCTTTAAATGATAATGCTTTCAGCGGTCTGATTTTGGATAT
>JAUNXD010000059.1:0-887 GCA_030539985.1 Methanobrevibacter sp. | reverse complement strand
AAAATAATATCAAAAGAAGAATTACTCGGTTAATTCTTCTTCGTTTTCTTCTTCATTATCGTTTTGGTAATATTTATATCTGTAAGACATTTTAAAACCTGAGATAACTTCCCTTTTAGGTCTTCTTTTACGTTTAATGTTGGGTCCGTTCATTTCCCTGAATTTTTCCTGATGTGGCTTTGAAAGGTTTTTGTTTTCCCTTTTGTATTGGGAAATCCTGTGGCGGGAATGGGGCGACCTGTACATTCTCTTTCTGAGAAGCCGTCTGCTGGTAGTAATTCGTCTTATCACAAAAATCACTTGCGTCTGTTTAAGTTTTTGGTTGCGGATTTATCAAGTGTAGCCTGAATCTCATCGATACGCTCGACAACTACCTTGATGGCCTGTTCACCTTGACGAGTAGGATTGATACCCTGTTCAACAAGCAGTGCATCCCTGATATCTCTTAATCTGTCAATTGAATCAATTTTCATTATTGTACTGTAAAACATTAGATTTCCTCCAGTATATAATATAAGATATGAGGTTTATTATAAAAAAGTTTTTTGACGAAAAATTGATTTAGAATTTTTAAAATTAGAAAACTAATAAAGGTATAAAATTTAAATCAAAATTTTGTGTGTGTACTTGAGGCAAAATTGATCCAAATTAAAATACCTTTATGTAGGTATAATATTTGATTATACAATAAATTATAACTCAGTACTAATATATAAAATAATCGATTTAAAATGCTTTTTTAGGCAATGCTAAACTTTAGTCATGCCTAAATTAAAAAAATAAAAAAAGAGATAGGTTAAAAATAAATTCCTATCTTTTAACTTTAATTTTTTTGACAACTTTGTCTTTACCGAAAGTTACCCTGTATTTGTATTTTTTACCAACTT
>JAUNXD010000058.1 GCA_030539985.1 Methanobrevibacter sp. | reverse complement strand
ACTTTCAATACAAATACTTCTGAATTTCATATAATTTTTAGCAAAACTAAAAATAGAAATTTAGTAATTAATGAAATAATTCTAGAGAACTAGACAATATTAAATTAGTTAGCATAGTATATAAAGGTTTTGCAAAAATAAGTTAAAACAAGTCGATTTTTAATGTTCAAAATAAAATGATGTAAAAAAAATTGTAAAAGCGATAGTAATTGAAAATTACTATCTCAGAAAATGATTGTCAACAAATCTATTTGATTGCTAATTTTACATCTTCAGCTTTTACGGTTTTTCTGCCTGCGTGGCGAGCAAATCCTACAGCTTTTTGTGCGATTTCGTTACCGTAGTCTTCGATAGCTTCGGTTAAAGCGATTTTTGCATCGTCGCTTACTCTTTGTGCACCAGCATTTTTGAGGACTCTGCCTACAGGAGCAATTGGTAATTCACTCATTTATTACACCTCACATTTAAATTGGTTAATAATAGTTTTAATTTGCTTATATATAAATCTATTGGTAGTGCATCGGTGATTTTTGATAATTTCAACATATCAAACCATGATATTATAACATGAATAGTGACATGAATATATTTCAAAATGTTTTTCACTCATTACCTTAAACAAAAAAAGTATAAATTATGTTTGAATATTAAAGAATTAAAAGAAAAAATTAAAAGTATAAGAGATTTAAAGCAAAATTTATCTGCTCATCAAAATCTCTCTTAAAGTGTCTATATCAGCATCAACCTGTGTCGGTTGAGTGCATGCATCAATAGCAGTATTAGGATCCTTAAGCAAGTGTCCGGTTACTACACAAGTGATTGTTTCACCCTTGTCAATCACACCTTCATCAACAAGTTTCTTAAGACCTGCAATTGAAGCTGCTGAAGCGGGTTCGACACCGATACCCTCGGTTCTTGCAAGCAATTTCTGTGCATCAAGGATTTCATCATCGGTTACGGTTTCTGAATAACCGTTAGAATCATAAATTGCATTCAAAGCCTTTATGTCACTGACCGGAGCACCGATACGTATAGCTGTTGCAATGGTTTCGGGATTTTCAACAGGCACGACACGTTTGTCTCCTTTTTTGAATGCATTTGTAACAGGACATGCACCTTCCGCCTGAATACCTGTCATCATAGGCAAGTCCTTAATGAATCCTGCATCATAAAACTCCTTGACACCCTTCCAGATAGCTGAAATGTTACCTGCATTACCTACAGGCAAAACAATCCTGTCAGGAGCTTGCCATCCCAAATCACGGACGATTTCATAACCTATAGTTTTCTGTCCTTCAAGCCTGTAAGGGTTGATTGAGTTTAATAAGTAAAGATGTTTTTCTAATGCAAGAGCTGTCATTGCTTCAAGAGCCTCATCGAAGTTGCCGTTGATTGACATTACTTCAGCACCGTGGAACATTGCCTGAGCCAACTTGCCCAATGCAACCTTTCCTGAAGGCAGAAATACAATGCATCTTAATCCTGCACGTGCGGCATATGCTGAAAGTGATGCGGAAGTGTTACCTGTTGAAGCGCAACCTACAGTGCTTACGCCCAATTCCATAGCTTTTGTCATACCGACTGTCATTCCCCTGTCCTTGAAACTTCCGGTAGGATTGGAACCTTCCACCTTAACGTAGAGGTTTACTCCAAGTTCATCTCCCAACTTGTCACATTTGCAGAATGGAGTTCCTCCCTCATCAAGGGAAACGATTTTGGATTCGTCTACAGGAATACATTCCTTAAATTTCCATAAATTATCTCTTCTACCGTCAAAAATGTCTTTTGAAACATCTATTTCATTGACGAGCTCAAGTACTGATCCACACTTTTTACAGGTGTAGATTACTTCATCGTCATCGTATTCTTCTCCACAAGAAACACATCTTATCATAAAAAATCACTACTAATATTTCTTAAATTTTTTCTATATTAAGTTAACCAAAAAATCGGCAATCGGAAGTGTCAGATAGGCCTCAACAAAACCTGCTATCGCCATTAGAATTGAAGCAACAGCAAGTAAAATAATGGCCTGTTTCAGTTTAGTATAACTTTGTTCAAATGCATTATACAGTATAACCTTAACCGGACCGTCATCCTGTTTAGATATTGCCTTTAGGAATTTGACAATAAAATTGAATAAAACAAAGCCTGATGCACAGGCTATTATGCAGGATGAAAACTCAAATATTCCGTGAGGCACGATTAAAAGCAGAGTATAGTACAGATTGCTTTTTGTGGCAACATAATATGCTGCAAAAAATCCATTGAATGCCAAAATCACCGCCGAAAAACACAGAAACAATCCATAGACAAACATCAGAAACACTATTCTGATATTGTTTGAAAATATTGACCAGAACGTCAGTTTGATAACGCCGGTCTGCACCTTTTGGGCCAAGTCCTCAACGACTGGATTAAACAGCCCATGCACGTAAGGCTCTAAAATATAACCTAAAATCATGGAAATGAAAAGGATTGCAATTGCAGAAATAATAGCTGTCCTGTTTTCAGTGAAGGCCAATTTAACTTCATCAAGCATTATATCAATGTTTTAGCAATTTCAGAGGCTTCTACCTGCTTTTCATGCAAATCATCCATGAACTCTTCCATAAGCTCTGCTGTTTTCATCTTGCACTCGCCGCAGCGGAGAGTTCCGTTGAGACAGTCATGCCTGATTTTTTCAAGCTCTTTGTCGTCGTCAATGAAATGATATAAAAGCATTTCATATATAACGCACTTGTCAACCTCACCGCCAAGCTCTTCCTGTTCCTTTAAGGTTTCCCTTCCACCGGTTTTAGCAGATTTAACCTTTTTAACGGCGGTTTTTGTATCATCATTGAGATAGATTGCAGTTGCAGGTTTGGAACTGCTCATCTTATCGCCTGTGAGTCCTGTAAGGAACCTGTGATATGTGGAAGCCGGAGATATGAATCCTTCCTCCTCGTTTAGCTTGTGAGCGATGTCCCTGGTCAGTCTTATGTGGGGATCCTGGTCGATACCTACTGGAACAACGACCTTTTTTGGACCTCCGAATTCCTCAATCTGCGGAAGCAAAATGTCTGCAACCTGGAACAGTGGTGCCTGAACATGTGCAATGTTGGTTGAGTTTTCAAATCCGTAAATGGCTCTTAACTGACTGAAATTGGTTTTGATTGAAGCCTTGAATGCAAGGTTCTTCAGCAGGTTGTTCTGGGACTGGAGATATACGTTGACGTTGTCCCTTTCAAGGTCAAGACCAAGCGCAATCCAGTTGGTTAGATATTCGCTGACAGCTATTTCACGGCCCTTTTCAAAGCTCATGTTACGGGCGGCATAGGCTTCCAAATCTGCAATCGGTAGGGAAAGCATTGCGCCCATATCCTGATACCATTTGATCTGGTCAACCACCATCTTATGGCCAATGTGCATTTGTCCGCTTGGCATCATGCCTGTAACGACTGCAAAATCCTTTTTCTGATTGATCAGATTAACGATTTCATTGAATTCACGATGTCCGAAAATAACTCCCCTTTTCATCAACCTCTGAGGGTTTTTCACATCTCCAATGATGTCTGAAATTTTACCTATACCAAACTGATTAACCAACTTATCATAATCTAGGCTGAATGATGCCCATGGATCAATTAAATCTGCCATTTTTTCACCACTATTAATATTAAATTAAATCTACAATTAAAAATTATTATAGTTACTATGAAATTATATTAAAATATAAAGGATTTCTTTAATTAAACTTATGGTCTTGTCCATTCGACATTGTAGTATGTAATGTCAAAATCCTCATCGACAATCGCAAGGAGAAGCTTCTTGTTAACACCATGCGAAACTCTTATATAGCTTGCAAAATCAAGTGCATTGATGTCATAATTTTCAAAAACGATTTTAACAAGATAATCTGAATGCCCCTGACCCGGACCGCCTCCACGATTATAGAGTCTGAATTCAGTGCCGTATTTAAAACCTGTTTTGATAACATAACCACGGTCTTTCAAATCACGGAAAACAACATATTTGCCGTAAAGGTCCTGCTCCTTGATGAGATCGATTAAATAGCCAATGGTGCACTCAACATCATCCTCATAAATATTTAAACGACCCTTTTCCTGCAGATAACATGCTTCAATCAAAGACAAGTGAAGAAAATCCGCTTCGATTTTACCGAACTTGCTTTTCTCATGTAAAGCCACCGGTCTTTTACTTCCTTCCTCAATTTTGATTGAAACAATACCATTTGATAAATTTCCACGCATTAAAACACCGCAAAAAGAAATAAATTATATTTAATGCTTTATAATATGAAAGAAATATTATATAAAATTTTTGTAAAAAAAAGAAATAAAAAATTAAACCCGGATAAAAATGTTATTTGCCATTTCTGCAGGAATGTTTAACTCTTCATCATCTATAATGACAAAATACTTGTCAGTCAAGTTGTTTTCATTCAGTTCATACTTCAAATGCTGACCTACCTTAATACCCATCTCGGTAATCTCATTGAGAAGCTCATCCTTACCACGGATGAATGAGATTGTGCCTTCGGTATCGCCGGTTAACTCGGAAATTGACAGCAAGTTGAATTTTCTGTTGATGACCTGGTCAAAGTCCTTTTGGGAAAAACACTCCTGACAGCTTCCAAAATCAAAGTCGCAAGCAGGAATCACATTGTCATCAGGACACAAGTCAGGGTGATGCAGCATTGTACATAAAGCCCTTTCCGCTTCATCGGACAAGGTATGTTCCATTTCACATGCCTGATCATGGACGTTTTCCTCTTTAACTTTTAGGACATCCAATAAGAATTTTTCCAAAATTCTGTGCTTTCTGGTAATCTTTTGAGCTATTTTCATTCCTTCATCAGTTAAAGTAGCCCCCTTATATGGAGTGTATTTGATGTAACCTAAATCTTCTAGTTTTTTAAGCATTTGAGTTACACTTCCAGGTGCAATGCCCAAATCCTTTGACAACTGTGTTGTGGAAACCTGTTCCCCATTGCTTCCGTTACGATAGAGAACCTCTAGATATTCCTCAATATTATCACTTATTTTACCTTCAGCCATGAAAGTCACCTTAATTATTAATATATAGATTAAGAGTATAAAAAATTTTTGGTAAACCTAAATACTCTAATTGACAAAGTTAAACTGCTCTTCATTAATCAGAAGATAATTGATCAGCTCATTGGAGTCCAAATCCTCATGATTCAAATCAACAGCAGTAATCTGTGAGTTATTGTATGTTCTATAATATAATATGCCCTTGTTTGTATTGTAACATGAAGAGTAAATGGTATACTCATACAAGTCAGGGTCTGTGATGAATGTGCAACCGTTCTGCTGTTCAACTGAACCCAGAATATGGAAAAACTGACTTACACTGCTTGCCTCATCACTGGAGGAGTATGAATTTGCCCTGGTAAATGCAACCTTTGCAAACCTTGAAGCTGATGACAAGTCACCCGGAAGACCAATGCCTCCCATACCACGTGAATATTCATCCAAATCAATGTTTCCGCCAAAAGTATTATCCGGATTTTTATTGGAAATGTTCCTGTAATTGTTCAGGTAAAACAGCTGTTTGTCAAAAGGAGGATTGTTAGTCAAAACTCCAACGGGATTGTCATAGACCTTGAGACCATCTTCAAGAGGCTCAACAACGATTGCTTCCTTTTCATCAGAAATCATCCAATGAAGAGGAGATAAGGGAAGCTCATCTGCAAAATTAATATTTACAAGATTGATCTCACTTAAAAGTTTTCTGGCTTCGCCAACGCTTGCGGCTTTGCTTAAAAGATAAGGAATCAGTTCAAATGGGGTTATGTTTACCATACCCTCTTCAAAATCCCTGTAAACAGCATTGCCCGCAAAGTTCAAACCTGCAATCGCCAGACCTTTCTCATTGCATGCATCATAATACAACGGATATCCGTCAATACCTGCTGCAATGCCGATTATTGCATAATGTGACTTGATATCATCAATCTTTCTGAACTTAAACTCGTAATTTCTGGGAGTTATTGTTACCCTTTCATTGTATGAAATTTCATAATCAAAGTTACGACCAAAATAATGGTCATCAGTAATGTAGTTGCTTGCAGTACACATAATATCACCTCAAATTTGAATAATTCAACGCTTTCTGTTTAATGTCACCATATTTGTCATCTATTAACAGTTCACCATTCCTGAATACAGTCCTCAAATAATCTTCACCCTCACCGTCAAATGGAACCGTTTTGAATGAATCGTTATTTTTGATTAATTTGAATCTTCCTGTCTTTGATTTTTTACTGGAATCAAGCGGGTTTTTAAATATGTCATGCCACTGTCCGTTCCTGAATTGAGCAGAACATTTGAAAGCGTTTCTTTGTGTATCCCGGTCCACTGATGAGTGAAGTCCTCCACCCATACCGAAGATGATGTTTTCTGCTGCCCATCCGCTGGATTTCATTGCAAACAGTATGTCACGTATCTTTTGGTAATTCAAACCGTCACCCCACAGAAGTCCAATGTTCAAATCAAATACCTTATATCCCTTATCGGTCAAATGACTTCCGAAGCCTTCGGAAAGCAAATTCAGACAATCGATTGTTGTTGAAACAGGCTCTCCGCTGTCAGGCCTGAACACGACCTTATTGTTCTCCCCATCCAAAAAGTTCAAAATGGCTTCATTCAATTCAGAACCGGAACTGCCCGATTCAATGAGGAAGTTTCTGTAATTGTATGAATCGATTACGATTGACAAGATTCCCTCTTTTGCATTGTCAATGACATTGAAAATTTGTGAAAATTCACCTTCAGGACCAAGAGAAGTCATTACGCTGTGCTCTGTTGCCTGAACTGAAAAACCATATAACTCTGAGTCATTGTAATAGTTTTCAGGTATTGTCAAAGCCGGAATGGTGTCTGTTCCTGAAAAACTGAGCAGATGAGCGGATCCCGCAAGCATTGAGGATTCTGTTGATGTTGCCCCACGGTATCCGAAATCATGCAGCATGAAATCCAGATTGTCCTTTGATGAACCTGTTACATCCAGATAGAAATTGCATAATTTTCTAACCTCAGCAGACAGGGTCGCAACAGTTGAAGGATACCATACCTGAAGCAATAGAGATTCAAGATAGTTAGGCAGCCAATATGACTTTTTGTCGGTGTTTTCAACTGTCATCAATACATTGCTTACGTCAACAGGTGTCCCCTCAGCCACCGCTTTGATTTCAACCGGCAGCCTGCCGTCATGTTCATCGAGAATATATTGCCATCCATCCCTGTTGAAAATATCAGGACCTATATGTGAGGATATCAGCTTATCGGCTTCATCGATTTTTTCCTGTGTTACAACAGAGCCTTCCAGATACTTTTTGATTATATATTGGAGTCCGTAAAAAATTGTTTTGTTAAATTCGGCTCCCACTCTGCTTTCAAGGTAAGAATAAATCTTTTCAGTTCCCTTTGGATAGAAATAGTGATGAGTTACCTTGTAACTGTCTGTCAGTAAACAAATATTGTTTTTAATCATAATATCAACTTAAATACATATTATATTTAAGTTGGTATAAATATCTTACTAAAAAAAGAAAAAAAAGAAAAAAAGACTCTAGATATAACTAGTATCTTGTTTTCTGAAGTGTGCTTGTGGGTGATCGCATAATGGACAAACTTCCGGAGCTTCTTTTCCATAATGGATGTATCCGCAGTTGTTACATTTCCATGCGATTTCCTCATCTTTTTTGAATACTTTATCAGCCTTGATTTTATCGGTCAATGCATTGTATCTGTCTTCATGTGCTTTTTCAGTTGCACCTGCAGCATCGAATAAATCTGCAATGTCATCAAAGCCTTCTTCACGTGCGGTTTCAGCGAATTCCTTATACATTGAAGTCCATTCTTCGTGTTCGCCTGCTGCTGCATCTGCAAGGTTGGTGAGAGTGTCTGGCACTCCTCCGCCGTTTAACAATTTGAACCATATTTTTGCATGTTCTTTTTCATTGTCGGATGATTCCTGGAAAATTTCTTTGATTTCCACATAACCGTCCTTTTTGGCTTGAGAAGCGTAGAATTCATATTTTACACGTGCTTGGGATTCACCGGCAAGTGCCGCTTTTAAATTTTCTTCGGTTTTAGTTCCTTTTAAATCTGCCATGTTATCATCTCCGTATTAAAGAATATTAGCTTAACATATATAAGGTTTTGGTAATGAATTGGTAACTAAAAAAAATTAAAAAAATAAAGAGCTTATTTAAAGTTGGTAGCTCTTTCTTCGAAATGTGCTTTTGGAAGTCCACATACAGGACATTTTTCAGGTGCGTTAGGACCTGAGAAAACAAATCCACAGTTTTCACATTTCCATTCAATGTCTGCTTCTTTGTTGAATACTGCATCGTTTTCAACATTTGCAAGTAATGTTCTGTATCTTTCTTCGTGTTCTTTTTCGATTGCTCCTACTTTTTCAAATAAGAATGCAATCATTGGGAAACCTTCTTCTTTAGCGGTTTCTGCGAATTCTTTGTACATTGAAGTCCATTCTTCGTTTTCACCATCTGCAGCTGCATTGAGGTTAGCTATTGTGTCTGGAATGTCTTCATCATGCAATAATTTGAACCAGATTTTAGCGTGTTCTCTTTCGTTTTTGGAAGTTTCCATGAAAATATCATGGATTTGAACGTA
>JAUNXD010000285.1 GCA_030539985.1 Methanobrevibacter sp. | reverse complement strand
TCAACTACACCTGGAATTGAGTTTAAATCGATTTCCAGATGTGCAGGGGATTCTATTTTGTCAAATTTGGCATCGATTACAAAGTTTCCGTTATCGGTAATTACCGGACCGTCTTTTCTTTGAGCCATCCTTATCTCGCAAGCAGCACCCATATCTTCAAGCTCCTTGATAACCATACGGGAAGCGTCAGGCAATACTTCTACTGGTACAGGGAAATTTCCTAACTCTTCAACAACTTTGGATTCGTCAACGATAACTATGAATTTATCTGCAGCATAGTCGACAATCTTTTCTTTTGTGTGAGCTGCTCCTCCGCCTTTAATCAGATTGAAGTCTGAGTCCACCTCATCGGCACCATCGACTGAAAGGTCTATGTCATGCTCTTCCAAGGTGGTTATAGGAATGTTCCATTCTTTGGCTTTAAGCAATGACTGAAAAGATGTTGGAATTCCCATTACACTTATTGCCTCATCTCTGATTCTCATACCAACTTTTTCAATGAAAAAATGAGTTGTTGAACCTGTTCCGAGTCCTAACACCATTCCATCTTCAACGTATTCGGCTGCCTTGTATCCTGCATTCATTTTTGAAGAACTGTTGCTATTAGTATCTTTCATTTAAATCACAAATCCCAATGTCAATTTATTAAGTTTCAAACCTTTTTTGCATTCCTCTTTATGCTTTCCATTGTTTTCCAAAACGATGCATTTATCGTTTTCAAATAATCCGTCAGGGAAACAGAAATCATGAAAATCACATACCTCTTCACATATTGGGGCATTATATGTAAATGTTGACCCTTCAAAAATATTTTTTGAATCTGTCAATACATCTATTTCAGCCCTTTCAATTTCAACAGGAATTACTTTACCACCGGCATGAATCGGGCAGTCCTGTTCGTTTTTTTTAATGGAGACGACAACATATTTCCTATTTTTTTCCAGATTTCCAACACAGGATGATTTAAATCTGCAATCACCACATTCGCTAGCAGGACCGAGAAAAACAAACTCCTGACCTTCCTTTGCCAAATCCTTACCTATCAATGTAATCATCTAAATCACCTCTGTTTTATAAGCCAATTCATAAGCGGCCTCTTTTGAAATTCCATTGTCTCCCAAAATAGTGTATCTTTCAGGCCTGATATTGTGAGCCATCATCAATGCTTCAATAATATCCTCTTCAGCAATATTCAGTTCTTTTGCAGTTGTCGGAGCCTGTACGGCTTTAAGTGAATCCCTTATTGCTTTCCAATCTCCTCCGTGAAGATACATCATCATTATTGTCCCTATACCACATTGCTCACCGTGAAGGGCAGGCATGTCTAAAATCTTATCCAGCGCATGTGAGAACAGATGCTCGGAACCGCTTGCAGGTCTTGATGATCCTGCAATGCTGATTGCCATTCCCCCACTGAAAAGTGATTTCATGACTATTCTTGCACTAGGTTCAAGATTAGGCTTGATATTGGCAATATTATCAGTGATCAAATGGGCAGACATTATTGACAATGCCGCAGCGGATTCTGAAAATGATTCGTTTTTCAATCTGTGTGCCAGTTCCCAATCCTTAATTGCAGTGAAGTTTGCAATCAGATCCGCACAGCCTGCAGCCAAAAGTCTGAATGGAGACTGTGCGAGGATTTCAGAATCGGCGATGACCGCTATTGGTGAGTGTGCGGTTGCTGATATTGAAGTATTAGGATTTTTTATTGATGCCATAGGAGATACTATACCGTCATGTGAAGCAGTTGTTGGCATTGAAACAAAATAAACGCCCTGATTATATGAAGACAGCTTGGCCACATCAATAACCTTTCCGCCGCCAACACCTAAAACTGTAGTGTCAGGTGTAATGTATTCTTCAACTTCAGATATTGATTCATAAGATGCATTGTTGACTTTAATCACATCATACTCAATATTTTCGCTTTCAAGACTTGCAATTACCGGTTTTGCACCAACATCATATGTATGGGCACCAGTAACGATTAAAATCTTTTTATCTAAATGCAATGACTTACAAATCTCCGCAGTATCCTTAATAATACCCGGATCAATGTAAACTTCACGAGGCATTTGTATTTTCCTATTACTCATAATATCTCCTAAAT
>JAUNXD010000057.1 GCA_030539985.1 Methanobrevibacter sp. | reverse complement strand
GATATACAAAGATAATAACAGTGATTTTATGATTGAATATGACGATATAATTAAAGATTCTCCTTTTATTGCAAATCATTTGATTACATTAATCAAAACTCACGATTTCTTCATGAACAAACACATTAAAAGCGGAACAGATATTTTGCCGAGCCAATATTATATGCTGATATTCCTATATTATGAAACGGGAACAAACCAGTCAGATATCGCAAAGGCCTGCCTGATGGACAGAAGCGGCGTTTCAAGAGCATTTAAAGACTTTGAAGAAAAAGGATTGATTATCAGAGAAATCAATGAGACAAACAAAAGAGCATATAAAATCACATTGACCCAAAAGGGAATTGAAACCGCCGAATTTCTAATTAAAAAAGAAAAGGAATGGGATGATATGATCTGCAGCGAATTGAATATCTCCCGCAGCGAATTGCTCGAGCTGTTATCCAGGATATCCATGAAATCATTGGAATTCAATCGCCAAAGATTCTAATCGTATCCTTCAGATTCCAGATAGTCATCGATTGCATAGTTATCCCCATACTCGTAATGATCATAATAGGCACCAGGGTCGCTTCTTGACAGGGAATACCTGTCGTCGACGACCGTATGGTAGTGGCCTGATGAAGAGGACCCGACAGACGGGCTTGGAGATGACTGAGTATACATTAAATCAAAACCATCCTTATTAAGGCCTAAAATATCATACATCAATTTTGACTCCTTGAAATTGATACCTTCCTCACTGCCGAGGATTATGCCATACACCGCATTGTTTTCATAGGAATATTCAATGAAACACTTTTCCTTACTTTCGGTCGAATAATCGGAAATATACTGATTAACATTATCTTTGGTATCGAAGGGATATTTATCAGGAGTTGTCTTCCACACAATAATGTAGATATGGCAGCCAATATCATCAACACAGGATATGTTTTTGGCATCATAATAACCATAATCTCCTGTTGATGCTTTAAAGCTTCCATCAGGAATGTCTTTTTCTGAGGTCTTTAAACTATGATTTAATGTGGCAACCAGAAAGCCATCACCACCGATATCTTCAGAAAAACTGTCATCATAATCTGCTTTTGAGGGAGTCGAAAAGAAATTGATTGCAACCGCACAGACAATGAGAAACAAAATCACACCTACAAACAACTTTACCCTTGACATGATAATATATTCACATATTACTAACATTTAAAATTATCTAATGACAACAACATTACGAAATGGGTCCAATTTTACCAAATCGCTACAATTCTCCCAAATGGCTTCAACAAGCTTTAAATTATAAGACACACAATTAATAGCTATGATAGAGTTAGTTATAGCATGTTTTATAGGAATAGCAATAGGAACTACAACTGGAATGATACCAGGTATACACGTAAATACCGCCGGAGCAATACTTTTTGCATCCTCAACATTTCTGCTGACGATGGTATCGCCCGAATTTTTATGTGTGCTTATGGTTTCAATGTCCATTGCACATGCACTGATAGAATTCGTGCCGTCGATGCTTTTAGGAGTGCCTCAGGAGGGGACGGCAACATCAATCCTTCCAGGACACAGAATGGTGCTGCAGGGAAGATCAAAAGAGGTCATCAGAATAGTTTCAGTCGGAGGATTTGGAGCAATCATCGTAACCATTATAATGATGCCAGTCTTTGCAATAGTTCTACCTCTGCTTCATGACGTTTCAAAACCATTCACATGGATAATACTGCTTGTTGCATCGATTTATCTGACATACAATTTAACCGCAAACACTCGAGATTTTCTATGGGCACTGCTTCTGTTTGTGCTTTCGGGAATTCTTGGATGGGTCATTTTTCAAACCCCAATCTCTTCGGGCACCACACTGATGTGCGTATTTTCAGGACTTTTCGGAATAAGCACGATACTGTTCAGCTTAAACGATTCATCAACGATACCACATCAAAATCCCTTTTACGAACTCAACATTGATTACAACAAGTTCAAAAGCATTTTTGCAGGTGGAATAACCGGTGCAATACTGGGTTTTCTTCCAGGTTTCGGACCTGCACAGGGAACGGTTATAGCCCAGGCAGTGAGTGGAACAAATGACAATAACGATGACGATACAGTCAATTTCCTTCTAGCAACTTCAGGACTGAACATTTCAGACTGCCTGTTTTCACTGATTGCAATCTACATCATAGGAAATCCGAGAAGCGGAATAGCGGTTTACATGTCATATCTGATTTTCGAGATGGGATTGAATCATCTGGCGATATTCATATTCGCATCACTGATAGCGGTTTCAGTTTCCCTTGTCCTGTCATTGAAACTTGGAGATTCATTTTCCAGATTGATGGGTGGTGTCGATTATAAGAAATTGTCGATTGGAGTGATTCTGCTTCAGATTGCAATATTGTACATCTTTATTTTTTACTACAAGGCCCCCGTATTATACATGACACTGGCTTTGATTACATCAACAGCCATGGGAATGCTTCCGCACTACATTGGAGTCGGCAAATCACATCTGATGGGCGTTTTGATTATTCCAGCAATCGTAATATATATGCAGATGTTTATTTAGGTGATCTTATGAAAAAATTAAAGGAACATGTTGAAGATTTAAATAACATTACAACAAAAATTAAGAACAGAGAAAAATTTAAATTGAATTTAAGCATAATACTTCCGCTGTTGAACTTCATGAAGACCAACAATTTGATAGATAATGAGGAATTCAATATGATAATTAATAACAAGTCATTGAGAATCAAAGAATTAAAATATTTTGAATTTAACAATTATTCTCCAGTGGCAGAAAAAATTGATGAATATTTAGCTTCATTTACTGATGATGCTTTTAAGTTACTACCAACTGATATTGATATTCAGGGAATTGAATACTTATTATATGAAATTTTGGTTAATGTATACAAACATTCAAAATTTGAAAATGCGTATTTACAATTAATTTTCCATGACGAAAGTCAAAATATTGAAATATGCATTTTTGACAATGGTATTGGAATTCCCGAAAGCTTTAAAGAGGCTTCAATGGATAGTGAAAATGATTGTGAAGCAATATTTGAGGCAATAAATGGAAAAACCACTGATACAGAAAAATATGGTCTTCATGGAAGAGGATTGAACTCTGCTGCACGATTAACTACATTAGGTTTTAATGGAGAAATGCTAATTGCATCGGGAAATGGAGTTTGTTCAATTACAAAGGAAGGTGCCAAACCATATTTAAACGACCATGAAATCAATGGAACATTTGTGATTTTAAGGCTTAAAAACAGACATGTTGATGATATCTACAAATACTTGGAACCTAAAAATATTAATAAAGTTGATGAAAATGACTGAATATACATTAAAACTAAAAGAAAAATATCCAAGAAAATTAGGTACTGGACCAACTGCAAAAAAGATTTTCAAAGAAATAAATGAACATGAAGAGATTATTTTAGATTTTGAAGATATTAAATTTATGAGCAGGTCATTTGCTCAGGAATATACCGTCCAAAAATATTACTCCAATTCCAAGATAACTGAAATAAATATGGATATTTCAATTGAAAAATTGCTTGAAGTAGTTAAAAAAGATTTTGAGAAAACCTGTTTAAAATGTTAGATAATAACTACATTATCAGCTATTTTTTCAGCCTTTTCAGTTATTTCACTTATATCCATTTTTGGAAAGGCATCAATTACACATAAATCTGCTTTATCAATTTCCAACTCTTCAAATGGTTCATTAAATATTTCATATCCTTTTTCAATACCGTTTATTTCAAGATTGGTTTTAAGCGCATCAATCATTTCGGGATTTATGTCATTGAATATTACTTTTTCAAAGCCGAATTTGAGCAGATAAATTCCTAATGCTCCAAGACCGCACATCCCATCAACTGCAACGCCTGTTTTAACATCGTTGTTTTTGAGATAGTTGTGAAGTCCAACGAGCTTCTGTTCTGTGGTCATTGCAACTTCTATGTGGTGCCTTGACTGATTTTTAACCAGAATTATCTTTTCGTCAAGAAGTGTTCTCATCACATTTATCTGTGTGTCATCACCTTCAAGGATTTCAAAATGGTTTATCTGCGAATTCCTGTCGAACTGCCCGGCAGTATCCTGAGGACTTCCCTTAAGCACACAAACAACTTCAGGCACTTCCCCGATTAATTTTGATGCTGCTTCTTTTGTAAAATCCGGATGCAACAATATCAATGTATCTTCACCAATGAATTGGGGATTCAAGCTGCTGTAGTAAAAATTGGACAAGGGCACTGGTGAATTTCGCCTCAAGCTGGCCTTATCCGGCACGATTTCTTCACAAATCATGATTTTCAGTATGTGGCTCATGACTATATCCAAAGGTCTTTTTCCACATTCACATCTTAAATAGTTCCCATCAAGGATTTCCAAATCTATCACGTCTTTCAGTGGAGAGAACTTTTTTATTTGTACGTCTCGGCATTTTTCACATTCATCAAGTGATTTGATTTTATCGTCAATTTTTAGGATAAAAATCACCTCTCTACTTTAATATTGTTTGGAGGTTATAATAATGCTTTCAAAAGTAATAAAAACTATATAAATTAGTAATACTAATTTGTAATTATCGACTAAAAATCGCCATTGGTGAAAATATGAACAATGATATAATACCACAATACGATGTAATAAGACAAAATTATTCCCCTGAAGAAAGAATTCTTTTGGGAGAAATGCGTGAAAACCTGGTAGATTTAGCCATATCAACCGGCGACAATTACCAGGTGAGTGAAGAGAAGCTATTAAATGACATAAGGAATTTCCTATTCCTAAGGTTGAACGGAAACACTCAAAATAAGGGAATCTCAAATGAATATCTTGACAAGTTATCCCGAAAGTTTTTAAGAGACATTATCGGATACGGTGAAATCGACCCCCTGATTCAGGATGATGAACTAGAGGAAATCATGATAATCGGAACCGGAAAACCCATATTCGTCTATCACAGAAAGTACGGGATGATGAAAACCAACATTGAGTTTAATGACGAACAGGAAATAAAAGATTTGATTGACTCTATTGCAAGACAAATCAACAGAAGAATTGACCAGGAATCTCCAATTCTTGACGGCCGACTGCTTGACGGTTCAAGGATAAACGCAACAATACCTCCGG
Source organism: Methanobrevibacter sp. (assembly GCA_030539985.1). Taxonomy (GTDB): domain Archaea; phylum Methanobacteriota; class Methanobacteria; order Methanobacteriales; family Methanobacteriaceae; genus Methanocatella. Next base: position 3,657 of record JAUNXD010000057.1, on the reverse strand, counting down.
TTTCACCAGACGGACCTTCACTTACTATACGTAAATTCAGAAGGGATCCTTTAACCATTATCGATTTAATAAACTCAAAAACTATCTCACTGGACCTTGCGGGATTTTTATGGGTGTGCATCGACGGGCTTGGAGTCAAATCAGCAAATGCAATCATATCTGGAGGAACCAGTTCCGGAAAAACAACAACACTGAATGCACTTTCAGCATTCATCAATCCAAATGAAAGAATAATCACTATTGAGGACACATTGGAACTTCAGATTCCACATGAGCATGTCATCCGAATGGAAACAAGACCTGCCAACGTGGAGGGCAAAGGCGAATTGACAATGAACGACCTAGTTAAAAATTCCCTAAGGCAACGCCCTGACAAGATAATAGTCGGTGAAGTAAGGGCAGGTGAAGCGATAACACTATTCACTGCACTGAACACTGGCCATTCCGGTTTTGGAACGCTTCACTCAAATGATGCAAGGGAAACAATAACAAGACTCACCAATCCTCCAATGTCAGTTCCCGAAATCATGATTCAGGCAATTGACTTTATCATAATGCAGAACAGAATCTACACCCCCTCAGGGGTTTCGTTCAGAAGAATCAGTGAAGTTGCCGAGGTTGTTGGAATTGAGGAGGGAACCGTCCAATTGAATACAATATTCAGGTGGAATCCCGAAAGGGATACAATAGACAATGTTGGCATAACAAGCAACACCCTGGTACAGATTGCCAATTTAAGCGGAAAATCAATCAATGAACTGTATAGTGAAATTGAAAACCGCAAAATTGTTTTAAAACATATGATCAATCACAATATCCGCTCTGTTGATGAGGTGAACAGTGTGATTGAACTGTATTACAAAGATCCCCAAAAAGTTTTGAATAAGATTATTTTAAACAGGTGATTTGATGTTTAATGACATTTTCATTTTGATAGGCAGCATTTTTTTATCAGCCATTAAGTTTTTCGAGAATCTATCTTTCAGCAATGTTGAAAAGGACGTAATTTCATCAAATGAAATCACTTCTTCAATTTTTACGAAATTGGACCTGACAGCACAACCCATGAAAAAAAATGAAACCAAACTTGATGAAATAAGAGACACGTTAGTCAGATATATGCTGAACAGGAAAATCATAATATTTTTGTTTGCTATTTTGGTTCTGCTAACCGCATTTGCCGGTTTGGAGCTTAGCGGAATGTATCTGATAATTGTATTGATGTTTTACATATTCATATTATATTACCCTCAGATTAAAAGCCAGAGAAGCTATTCCGATTTAAATCAGGAACTGCCATATGCCTTAAGACATATGGGAATTGAATTGAAATCCGGAAAGGGACTGCATGACGCATTAATCACAATCAGGGATGCCGATTACGGATCCCTTTCAAAAGAGTTTACACGTGTCCTGGAAGAGGTCAAATTCGGTAAATCAACTGAGGATTCACTGCTTGAAATGACCCGCAGAGTAAAATCGGAAGGATTATCCCGAGCAATACATCAGATTGTCGGTACATTAAGGGTTGGGGGCAATTTAGCCGGAAGCTTGGAGATTATAGCCAGCGACATCACATTTGACATGCATATCAAATTAAAAGAGTATTCGCAAAAACTTAATTCGTTTATTTTGATTTACACGTTCATAGCCATTTTGGCTCCGGTGATCAGTTTGATAATGTTGATGGCGGGTTCGACAGTTATGGGAGACATAATGTCTTCAAGTTTACTGTTTGTGATTTATGGAGTGTTTTTCCCACTTGTCGTGATGTTTATGGGCCTGTTTATTAAAAAATTAGAACCAAAAATTTAATGGAGGGTTAGAATATTGATTCAAACCCTTTTGATGCCAATAGCCCTGCAAAGGCACCTTCTTCATCCATGATAATGTTTCCTTTGGAATACTGGTCAAGTGCGGCATTTACCATTGCGGATTTAACTGTTGAATTGCTTGAAGCGGCTTTTGCAGTTGCCCTTACAATATTTAAAACAGCTTCTCCTCTTGATATTCCACTGCCCCAATCCTCTTCACGGATGATATCAATACCGCTGGCGGTTGTTGTTTCCCCATTGATTTCTATCGGTCCTGCAGCGGAAAGTATAGCATCCAGTGCCTGACTGTTTATTGCTACGACAGAATCAATTGAGGTATTAGTTTGATATTCAACAATTTCCTTTGCATATTGCATTCCTTTTGCATTATCTGCTTCCCAAAATGCGTCGTGAAGCAGAAGCGCTGATCCCGCACCCTGCTGTTGAGCCTCCTGTGGCTCGGCAGCTGTCGGGTGAGTCATGCCTCCGGGATAAACTGAAGTATAATTTTTAAGAGTGCCGTTTTCCAAATAAACTATGAATGCCATGTCACATGCACCCATTCCCGGTCTGTCTTCACTTTCATCGATTGCACATACTAAAATGTTTTTATCCCCTTGGGTAAGCCCACTATCATGTCCAATGAATAGCGCTCCGGCGATTATTGCGATTAGCCCAATGAAAATGACAATAAGGATTGCAATAATAAGTCTTTTTGTTCTTGTCATGACAATTACCTATGTTAATTTGATTATTTTTAAAGCATATTATAATTTCATTTTCATTATAAATATATTTAGGTATTTCAATACTGGAAAAAAAGTTTTGAAAAATGAATTAAAATGAGAAATTAAATATGATGAACATATTTAATTTCAGAGAGTAGTTATATGTTTTCAAAATAGATAATAATTGGTGTTTTTTGAGGAGAGTTAAACACCAATCGTGTTTTTTGGGAAATAATTTGGCAGAAGAATTTCCCTGTATTAAATTAGAAAATTGTGGAAACTAATTTAATACCAAATATTTATATTTTGGAGATTGTATTATTATCGACTGATAATATGTTTTTGTCAAGTGATAAATTTAGGCATGCCTAAATATATGTCACTTGTATTAAAGTATGTTGTCATAGTATATAAATGTTTCTAAATTTTTAGGTTCACCTAAATTTTAGACAAATATTTCTATAACAATCGTTATAAAGTATATGAAAAATAGTATATAAATGTTTTGGAATTTTTAGGTCAGCAAAAAAATAGATAAATTGAGTTATAATAAATAACTCATAAAATTTTAAAGAAGATTTACATTAATCTTCCGACACCAGTAATTTCGATACTGGCTACACCTTCAATACCTGAAACCATTTCTTCAACAGGTTCAGATCCGCCTTCACCGTCTTCGGTGATGAAACTTAAAATGATAGCAACTAAACCGAATGCAATTGGTTCTTCTGCAATTTCATGAAGTTTTGCGCCTTCTGGCATTGAACTTTCGATAGTAGCTTTAATAGCTTCTAAATCCACTTCCGGACTGTCTGGCATGATTTTCATTGTAGTTAATACTTCACCCATTCTAATTCCCCCATTTAAATCTATGGTCCTTCAAAACCACATTCACATTTGTAGCCGTGACCGAAGGTACGGCATTTTTCGCATCTTGCAATTTTTGCTCCACAAATTGGACATTCGAATTCTACGAATGTACCGGTTAATGGAATTTCTTGTTTACAACTTATACATTCTACTTTATCCATTCTAATCACCTGTTATTTGTGTGTAATCGAAGTTATAATCATTTATATTATCATCTATTAAAGATAAAACCCTTTCAGGGTACT
>JAUNXD010000056.1 GCA_030539985.1 Methanobrevibacter sp. | reverse complement strand
TATGGAATATGAAAAAATAACTATTTAATTATCAACCTTATGTTAATGGAAACATAACATATCTATAAAAGAAAAATTTTTTAATTATTATTATATCCAATAATTATATATTACTTTCCATAAGCCAAATATGAATTATACCCTAAACCCATAATTGACAAAAATAGGGCAACATTTACAAATACTATAATAATATTATTTCTAATGTAATAGTATATAAGAGACCATATGAATAAGTACTCCCTTCCCCAAAATCAAAGATAGGTTATAGTTTTCAAGGTGAGAGTTTCTAAAAAATGAAGTCTAATGAACCGGAAATATAATGTGTGACATTATTTAACGAATTGATTAGGGTGGATTCACCTCCACCATACCATCACTTAAATATTTCCAAGATAAACGTTTTTTATTCCTTTTTCAAGTGCAATATCACGAGCCTTAAAGAGAATCTCCAGTCTTGTTGGTGAAATGTCATTCATTTTGTAGTATGGAAATGCTCTAGAAAAATGAATTGGAACTTCGGGACCCAATTCATCAGATACAAAGTCACATAATTCAGTGATTTCTTCAACTGAATCATTATAATCATTTATTATCAAATTTGTAATTTCCAAGTGTTTACCTTCAAGATAAATTCTTTTTAAATTATCCAAAACAACATCCAAATCTGCACCGCAGACCTTTTTATAAAAATCCGCTGACATGCTTTTCAGGTCTATGTTGAATGCATCGACAAAACCCAGAACCTCCTCAATGGATCTGTTGGAGTAATAGCCGTTGCTTACATATATCACTTTCAAATTTTTTTGCCTTGCAAGGAGGGAAGTTTTTTTGGAGAATGGTAAGTGTATCGTAGGTTCATTATAGGTCCAAGCAATTGATGCACAATTATACCTAAGTGCATTTTCCACAATCGCTTCTGGTGTTATCTTAATAGCTCTTGAATTCTTATCATATTCATGAGATATCATATAGTTCTGGCAGTGCAAACATGTCATGTTACACCCAAAACCTCCGATTGAATATGTAAATGTCCCTGGTAAAAACTTATTTAATGGCTTTTTTTCAATAGGGTCCGGACTTAAAGATGAAACGATTCCATATGACTCATCGAAAAGCTCGCCGTTAATGTTTTTGTGCTGCCTGCAGACTCCAACATTGCCGTTGGCTATCTTACAGTAATTGGCACAGATTTCACAGCGAATCTTCTGAGTCTTTGAACTCTTTTTATACAAGTCATTACTCACTAACATAATGCTCATAACCTTTGTTTTTGATTCTTTCAACGAAACCGTTTTCCAGTGTAAGTTCAACAACGTCGGAATCTGTTACCTCACCGATTACCCTATAATCAATCGGCAATTTTTCAAGGTTTTCCTCAGATATGGTAAACAGTAGCTCAAAGTCCTCTCCAACGTGTAAAATCAAATCAAGGTAATCAAGGTTCAAATCTTCCGATAGCTTTTTATATTCATCGGAAATTTCAAGCATCTCCTCATAAATCATAAATCCGAAACCGTCCTTTTTAATCTCATAGAGCTCACTGGCAAGACCATCGGTGATGTCAGTGGCGGATGTTGCATAATCCTTTAAAATCAAACCTTCCTTAACTTTGGCTTCCGGTTTCAGAGCCTTTTTAACATAAATGTTATCCAATGCCTCAAGCTCAAAGCCCAATGCCGCAACCCCGATATCGCCGGTGACGGCAATTAAATCTCCCAAACTGTAATTATCTTTCATCAATGGTTCATCGGCCAGGCCAAGTGCTGTTCCAGTGATTATAATTTCTGAAGCTTCATTAGTATCCCCGCCGATTAACGGAATCTGATAATAATCGCAGGCACTTAAAACTCCATCAATGATTTGTTTAAAGGAATCCAAACTTAAATCCTTTGGAATTGCAATGGCCAGCAAGAATCCCAAAGGTTCTGCTCCCATTGCCGCCAAGTCGCTTGCATTGACCGTCACTGCTTTGAAGCCCATGTCAAAATAGGACATGTTTTTTGGAAAATGCCTTGACTGAATTAGCATATCGCATGTTGAAATCAAATTTGAATCGTTAAATGGAGTGATTGCAGTATCATCAGGAGTTATTTCTTTTGAATTGGCAATAATATATCTAACCAATTCCTTTTCACCAATATCTGAGACTTTAAGGGTCATGAATATTACTATTTACTTTAAAATAAATAAATTTTAAGATTAATTAAAAAAAGTAAAAAAAGATTTCAGAACTATAAGTGTTCTGAAACTCTGTCTTTGATGATTTCATACATTCTCTTATCGATTCCGAGAGGATCAGTTAAAACGATTTCACCATCGAATTCGACAGGTTCGTCATCGTGGTCATGATGGTGGTGATGATGTCCGTGATCATGGTCATGCCCATGGTCATGATGGTGATGATGACCATGGTCATCGTGAGACTCATAATCGCTTTCAATACCGAGCAGGCCTGGAATATCCCTTTTTGTGTGAAGACCGTGTGCGACAAACACCGGCACAACAATAATCTTATCCAAATCATTTTCTTCTGTTAGTTTTTTAATTGTTTCAGGAATTCCCGGTTTTCTGATTTCCATAAATCCGTATTCAACCGGCATGTCCGGAAACTCTTCAGCATACATTTCTTTATAAGCTTTAATTACTTCTTCACCATCATCCAGTCTTGAACCGTGGCTTAAAAGTAAGATTCCTGTTTTATCTGACATACTTTATCATCCTTTATAAGTTTTAAGTTAAATTCTGTTAAGTTATCTTGAGTGAAAAATTTTTCAAAAAAATATATGGAAAAACTATAGTTTTTCCTCAACCATTTTAGCTAAAATATCTATTAAAATGTCATCCGCCTTAATAGGTTCCGGATAGAGTATTTCACCATTAAAATCCACTGGAGTCAAGTCATGCACATGGTCATGATCGCCGTGGCCATGAGAGTGTGAATGTTCATGTTCATGAGCTTCCAAAAATCCAAGGATATGTGGAATGTCATGAGTTGTGTGCATTCCAGGAGCAATAAATACCGGTACGACAACCAGTCTTTCTAAAGCATTTTCATCAACCAATTTATTGATGGATTCAGGTATGCTTGGACCACATAATTCCATAAATCCGAAACTTGATGGGTATTTGCATGTTTTTTCGAATTTATTATATAATTCGGTTGCAAATTCCTTATTGTAGTTTAATCTGGAACCATGAGTTACAAGTAAAACACCAGTTTTTACATCTCCAAGTTTTGATTGCGCTAAAGCTTCATCAATTCTTTTATCGATTATATCCAATAGTTCATCTCTTGGCCCAATTGAACTTAAAAGCTCGATTTCACCGTCAAAGTCAACATCATCAGCGATTGACAGGTAGTGTTCCGGCGGATAGTTCCCATCAGGACATCTTGGATCTTCTTCCAAAGGTTTTAAACCCAATAATTGTGGAATGTCAATGTTAGTGTGAATTCCAGGTGCCAAAAATACGGGAAGAGCGATGATTTTATCCAAATCCTCAACTTCATCTTTTAATATTTCAACAGCACCTGCAATGGTAGGCTTTGAAACCTTCATATATCCGATTTCAGCTGGAAGGTTGGTTTTTTTGATGAATTTTTCTTTTATTTCTTCAAATACTTCTTCTGCGTAAGGCAATGTGCTTCCATGACTTACGAGAATTACAGCAGTATTATTTGATAACTTTGAATTTGTATCCATAAGAGATTACTCCGTCTTCTCCATCTTCTCTAACTCTTCTAAATACCATTTCTACATCGTCACCTATTTCTAGGGAGTCCACATCACAATCTACCAATTGTGTGGTTAGTTTTGCACCTTCTTCAAGTTCAATTACGGCTACAGCATATGGAGCTAATTTTTTAAAGTCATCAGGTGCTGATCTGATTACTGAATAAGTATAAATTTTACCTTTTCCAGAAAATTGGAAAGGTTCAAGATCTCCTTTTCTTCTACAATTAGGACAAACTACACGAGACGGGAAAAATACTTCGCCACAGGTGTTACATTTTGAACCTATAAGATTATATCTCTGTTGTATATGACGCCATGTTCTTACAGTATCGGACATGTGAATCCTCCTATAATTTTTAATATGTATAATTTATCTTAAATAATATAAATATGTATTTTTTTTATTACTATATTTTACATTTTTATAAAATAGTATTAACATAATTGTGCAAAATCATACAGTCGCACTTCAACAATTAATTTATAAATTACAAGCCAAATTTTTAAAAATGAAACTAAAAAAACCAGACTCAAAAGGCAATATTATTGTAGGAAGCACGGCAATTTTGATTGTAGCTCTTTTATTAATCTCAATTTTTGTTATAACTACAATAACATTTATTCAAAATTCAAATATTGACTCTCAATCAAATGATAATTTCAAATTTGTCATTGATGACTATTCAGCCAATTTAGAAATCTTGGGTCGTGATTCGATAGCTGAAGCAACCCAGAAAATTTACAACGGACTGCGCATCAGGGACAGTGAGGATCAAATAAAGAAGAATTTGAATAAAAACTTAAAAGTTGAAAATGAAGAATTCAAGGAAAAATATGATATAGACATTACTTCTGAGGTATTATCTGTTGAACCAACCGATTCTCCTTGGAAAGTATTGTTTAAGGTAAAATTAAATGGTCAAAAGGGCAGTGAACATTTCTCACAGATTATTGAAAGGAACGCTTCAATTGAAGGACTGAGAGACCCGCTGCCTATAGCAAAACTCACAATAGCTTCAGGAATTATGGCATATGACGATAAAATCCACTATAAAACCGCTCTTTCAGCCTATATGTTACTTCACAATTTTGATTCCCCCGAATCCTATATTGAAGCGACAGCACCATTGACTATGAAAAAATGTCCATATGATCCATACATTCACCATGGCGACCCCGGTGTTTTAAGGGACTGCCTTAAAACAGGATATTTCCATGAAAGCGCTGACGGAAGCTGTTATCTCTGTAGACTTGAAGGCAAGGGAAAATGTCCACATTATGGAATGGAGGTCTTTATTCAGACTCACACACCACTTGGAAACGAATCATTGTCATGCTCAGACCATGTGGTATTTGCAGACCATTACAATGGCGAAAAAATAAACAAGAACGATTGGGACAGCTTGATTTTAGATTCCTCCCACAGAAAAAAATACGGGTTGGTGGGCAATGAAAGTTATTGAAGTCAGTATAGTCTTAATAATTGTCCTGATGATTTTCGGCTTTGTTTTAACATCGGCCCAACACCAGACTGAAAAGGCAATCACTGCAGTTGAAATCAACAATATGGAAAAACTGACCTCAGAAGTCATCGACAATTTAATCAATAATCCTGGCGTTCCCGATAACTGGTATGAGAAGGATAAGGGCACGCCGGGCCTTGCAATCATTAATGAGGAGGGACAAGTCATTCCAAACAGCGTTTCATATGCAAAACTGATTGAACTGGGGGTAAATTATGACGAGATGATATATGAAAAATCTTTCTCCTCCAAAATCCACACATCAATGGAATTGCGCCCATATGAGAGCAGTATTTCAAGTGTAAAAATTGGTGAATGGGAAGAGGGTGACAGCATATTTTCAATTTCAAGACTGGTCAAGTGTGACTTTTACAAAAGTTATGTGTTGAAAGACTTTCAAAGCGAGGGAAAATGCAACAAGCATCACAGCCAAAAGGAAAACAGCTGCAACTACTTTAAAATATTTAAGGGAAATCTTAAAAAGTCAGATTACTATTTGCTGATTGATGATAATGAAAAATACGACCTGTCATACATTGTCGATACGACAAGAGTCGTTAAGGACAAATATTGGCAAACCGCAGATAGCAACGTCATTTATCTGAACGATGAAATAGAATTTTATGATGATACGAGTGCGGTGGTATTTGTTCATCTTGACGAGCCCCATCCAAACGCTTTAATCGTGTCCGTTCCGAAATTTTTTGAAGAGGACTTTTTGGAATATGATTACTTCAGAACTAACGATTGTGAACTTATCATAACCGCTTGGTATTAAATCAGAACTCCCAATAAAAGCAGTGAAATGGAAATCAGAATTAAGCTGGAAATTGAATCGGTAATACTTGTTGAAATTGGAATTACAATATTGTCCGGATCTAAATTATGATTATATGAAGTAACAGAAACATAATAAACAATTATGACCATGATTGCAACTAAAATGATTCCGGATAATGTTGATATTTCAACTATCTTGTCGAATCCGACACCGACGACTCCCAATACATAAGATGATGCTTCAGCCAAAAGACCGATTAGCGGGAACACTATTATGGCTAAAATGAAACTGATTATAAAGTTATGGACAGCCTCTCCTTCAGGTTTATTGAATGGTTCAACTAGCCCTGAGTGAAGTCCGGATGAAAGTCTTGCCCCTAATATGCTTATAAGGCTTCCGCTTTCACCTGAAAACAGTGGCAGTAATGTGAGAAGACTTGGATTTGTAAGCAAGGTTTCAACCGCAGAGTTCAGAATTCCACCTGCAGCCCCTCCCAAAAATGAGCATAAAAGCAATACCGGTGTGGACTGTTTTAAAATAGTGTTAGTTTCGTATGATAATCTGTAACAGTAAACGAAGCTCACCAAAACAGCGATTAATATGATTGCAAGGACAGCATCCTTAAATATAAAATTGAAACTGATTGCCTGTAAAATAAATACTGATACGATAATGGCCGGCAAAGTGAACAAATCACCAAATGCAGCTATGATTGGACTTGTTATATTATCCGGATCCCATCCATGTTCAAAACTTTTAAATGATACCAGCATTGTAATCGGAAGCATTATAAGGTTTGAAATTATTCCCGCTATTACGCTAACCAATATGAAATCTATCAAATCCATTGATGGCTGATGCAATAGAATACATAAAATCTTAGCAATTATTGCTAAAAACAATGATAAAACAAGTGTTAAAACAAAAGATGAAAATATATTATAATTCAAATCTTCAGAAAACTCAAATTTCGGTGATATAATACCAATATGCAGGTTGGTTGACAGTCTTGAAGCAAAAGAACCGAAAATATTTCCTCTCATACCTATTGCACCCGGAATTATTACCAGAAGACCGGGAAATGTTTCAAGGAAAAAGGTCATCTTACCTAAGATAACACCAGCACATAAATCACCAATTGCACAAATTAAAAGGGCTATAAGACTTTCCCTTATTACAGAGCGATGTTCCTCGAAAAACTCAGGAAATGTTGAAAATACAGATAGCGGAGTGCGAATCTTCTTCTGTTTGTCTGTCACACATATCACTACCCATAATCATTTTAATCACTCTAATCTTCGTCTTCTAATTCTTCTGGAATGTCTTCAAGTGAACAGGTTCCTGCCGCCAATTTTTCAAGCAAATCTGCACCGGCTTCTGTTCCTTTTAAAATTAATGTATCTTTTGCAAGCAATGTAGTATATTTGTCAGGCCCATAAATCCATGATGAACCTCTTCTGATTGCAATTACTCTCATTCCTGTACGATTTACCAATAGCAAATCACCTAATGTATTGTTTGCCAAATCTGAATTATCGTCAATTGTAACTCTAACGATACTTTTATCAGATTCTTCCATAACTTTCTTGAATACAGGATGAGGTTTAAAACCTGTTATTACTAAATCAGCCAAATCCTTAGCTGCATTCGCTATACTTTCTGCAGCTTCTGCAATTTCAATTAATGCTGTCAATTTTTCAGCATCTTCATAAGACCTCGCTGCAACCAGCGATTCCTTTTTAATTTCATAATTCATGGAGTTAACTTCATTTTCCAGTGCAAGCACCTCTTCAGCCGCTGCCTTACTGTTAAACAAAATGGCCGAATAAGCTAAATCCACCATTAACTCCGACATATTTTTCATTTCTATTAAAAGATTTTTGATTGACAATTCAAATTCCCCTAAAGATCATTTGGATTAGTTTTTAATAAGCATGCTTTTCTAAGTTTCAATAAAGTTTTCTTTTTGGTTTTCAAATCTTCAACATCTTCAAGAATGTTCTCCAAAGGCTCTCTGATATATTCAACCGTTTCCTTTTCATGCAACCAGTTGCATTCCTTACAGTTCCATACATCCTTGCCCTTGATCCATTCTCCTCCAGTTGCTGAATCGCCGCACGGATAAAATGGGCAATAGCATAAATCACAGTATTGGCCTTCAAAGTGACACGGATAAAATTCGCATTCACGGTTTGGTCCATGGGCTACTTCACCATTTAAAAACTTTTCATAATGATTTTGTGATAACGGATGGATTTTAGACCTGATAACATACCCTCTTGGTGTTACCAGCTTGTCATCCTGAACATAGGTCAAATCGTTTCCAACAAGTAATGTGCAGGACATGTTGACAATGTCTTCTGTCAAATCCTTAATTTTAACAATTGTGGTTTTCGGAGGCTCATAAGTACTGTCAATAATACCTATTAAAGCATCTTCTCCTTTAATATCTAAAACACATTGTTTAAATCTTCTGAAAGGTTCCTTACGAGTCTTACTTATTGGATTGTATATTGCAACAATTAAATTGGCTTCAAGCGCATACCTTAACTTCTTTTCGATTTCAGACATTGGAGTTAGAATATTGCTTAGGCTAATCGCTGCAAAATCATGTAAAGGTGCACCCAAATGACTTGACGCATAATTAAGTGCAGACACTCCTGGGTAAACCTTTATTTCAACATCCTCATATTTGCTGACTATCTGATATAATACATTTGCCATTCCAAAGACTCCAGGGTCTCCGGAACTGATTAATGAAACTGTTTGGCCTTCCTGACTTTTTT
>JAUNXD010000055.1 GCA_030539985.1 Methanobrevibacter sp. | reverse complement strand
TGGAATACACTTCACTTCCTGGTGTAATGGAAAAATTAGAATCCAGATTTGAAGATATGGATGATTAGATTTTAAGAGATTTTTAATCTCTTTTTTTTACTTTTTTTAAGCTTTTTGATTTTTTAGAGAATTTACTGTCCTTTTTTTGACTATTTTTGTATTTTGAAGAGTTTTGGCATTTACTTTTTATTAGTTAAATTTATATACTTTACAATTGAAATAGTATAATATCATTTGAAAAAGTTTCTAACTTGTTTCAAATTAAGAAGTCTATTGTTGTTGAAGTTATATATGGAATAAACCATGATATTATATAATGGATTACTGCAATGTTTGATTATAATATTGAAGATGCTCAAAGAATATTAAACTCTTTTGATTATTCTAATTTAAGATTGGAAGATTATGTTTTGGATAATTGGTTTGAAAGGGATGTGAATTTTAATTATATTTATGATTGTTTGAGTTCAAAAATACTTTTAAGCATTTCTAAAACAACCGAGAATCGTTTCAAACTTAGTTATCCTCATGAAAAAATCAAAACAAAAGATTTTTACATTATAATTGAAATAGATGATTTTGAAGGTATCAAAGTCATTACTGCTTATTCATTTAGTAAGGATAGGAGGGAACGTGAAATTGAAAGAAAATAACAATTCATATGAAGTTATTTATCGATACGATATTGATTCAGATATTTTGGGAATCAAAGTAAATAGGGACTTTCAATATGATGAAACTATTGAAATGGACGATGGTATTCTATTGGATTTTGATATTGACAATATTCCTACTGCTTTAGAAATTCATGATGCTTCTAAAAGATTGAATGTTCCTCCCGAAAGTTTGAATAACATTTTGTTTTTGAATGTTAATATTTCAGTGGATGTTAATTCAATTTGTATTAATGCATTATTCGGATTATTAATTAAAAATATTGAAAATGAATGCCCTATTCATTCAATAACCAGTAATTTTTCTCATATTCCTGAAATTGAAGCACAATTAATAATATAAATTTTAGAGAATTATTTTCTCTTTTTTTTTTAATTTTTAAACTATACTTTATGGGCTGTAATAATAGTAAAACTGCTTGAATTGATGGTTATTCTGCATCCGTCAACCTCAACATAATAGTTTTTGCCTTCCTTAACAACAGCCGAATCTGCTTTTTTAAGCTTGGAAATACAATACTCTACAGGCTCTTCATCTATCTCTAAATTTTTCTGTATTCTCCCGATTCCCATTTCTGTTGTATGTATTTTGTCAACATTTTCTAAAAGTACTTTCTTATGCATTTTACCACCTCATTTTTGCATCTTGGTTATGACTACAATCAGTTATTTATATGTTACACTACTATTTAGTATTATGTCATTTTTAAAATTCATTCTTAAAAATCCATTCAGGAGAAGAACCAGTGCAATTCTGGCCATTGTAGGTATTGCAATAGGCATAATTGTCATTGTCGCTCTTGGTGGAATCACAGATGGTTTGGTAAATACCTTTGAAGATACAATCCATGCGGGAGGTGCCGATTTCCAGATTTCCGGAAAAGAAACAGGGGATTCGGCCTATGGAACAAATACAATCGACGCCTCATGGACAGACAAGATTGCAAAGGTTCAGGGTGTAGAGGAAGCCTATCCGATTTATGTCGTTTTGACATCGGTTGGTGACGATTACATGAATACGCTGATTGGTATTGATCCTGCAGGAACAACTCTGGCAGACATCTCAATGAAGGAAGGTAGAATTATGGAGGATGGTGAAAATGAAGCCATTCTCGGTGAGATATATGCCGATGACAATGACTATAAAGTGGGAGACAATATCAAAATCGACGGCGAGGACTTCGAGATTGTCGGAATCTATGAATCAGGCGATTCAAACATGGCCGGCGGAGTGTTTACGTCAATCTCCAAGGTTGGAGAGCTGATGGATGATGAGGATTCAATTTCAAACATTTATGTCAAGGTCGAAAAGGGTGTTGACGCTCAGGAAGTGGCTGACAGAATCGATGTGAAATACGGTGATGACATCACAACAATCACCTCAGTTATGGAAATGGAGCAGATGGCTACAATGCTCAACATGCTTGAGGCTTCCACATGGGCGATTTCACTTCTGGCCATTGTGGTCGGAGGGTTGGGCATCATCAACACAATGCTGATGTCAGTGTTTGAGAGAACCCGTGAAATTGGAGTTCTAAAGGCTGTTGGCTGGTCAAACAAAAGGATTCTTGGAATGATTGTTGGTGAATCACTGGTGATTACAATTGTATCGGCAATCATCGGATCTTTAATCGGATTTGCGGCATGCACACTTTTAGGTCCGCAAATGGGTATTGATCCACTGTTCACTCCAAAGATATTCATACAGGCATTTTCAATAGCTATTGTGGTTGGAATCATCGGAGGAATCTATCCTGCAATCAAGGCGGTCAAATTGCCTCCGACAGAAGCGTTGAGGTATGAGTGAGGTGGTAAGATGAATGCTGTAGAGATTAAAGATTTGTATAAAAGCTATGAGGACGGCAAGATCAAGGCATTGAATGGAGTTGACCTCACAATCGCTGATGGGGAGTTCGTGTCAATCATCGGTCCGTCAGGATCAGGCAAATCAACTCTTTTAAACATGCTTGGTGCACTGGACGTTCCGGACTCCGGAAGCATCAATGTTGCAGGTGAGGATTTAAGCTCATCTAAAAAATTAAACCAGTTTAGAGGCGAAAAGATTGGTTTTATTTTCCAGCTCCATAATCTGATTCCAAACATTTCCGTTGTTGAAAATGTCGAGATTCCAATGTTTACTCAAAAACTGTCATCCAAGGATATGCGTGCTAAGGCATTGAAGTTATTGGATGATGTCGGCCTTAAGGACAAGGCAAAAATGTTGCCGAACAAACTGTCCGGCGGTGAACGTCAAAGGGTTGCCATTGCCCGAGCCCTGGCAAATGACCCATCAATAATATTGGCAGATGAACCAACAGGATCATTGGATTCAAAGACAAGTAGCAGAATCCTTAAGCAACTAATTGATTTGCACGAAGATAAGAATGTAACATTAATTATTGTAACTCATGATATGGATGTAGCTAAACTTGCAGATAGAGTTATCGAAGTTTTGGACGGTGAGATAATCTCAGCTGGAGATGACTCATTGATTAACAGTAAAATTGACGTATAATTTTCAATTTTACTCATATTTTCTCTTTTTTTAAAATACTTATTTTTAATTAAAACAAATTTTGACCTGTTATTTTTAGTATTTAAACAATTATCAATCTTTAAAATAGTATAAATAGATTTTAAAATCAGTAAAAATCAATTTTGTATTCTATGTTTCCACTAACATGCTCTCTTTTTTTGGAAATTGCATTTGGTTTGTAAAATTGTTCTCACTTCGTAATATTGCTTTTACATTCAAAAATTGTTGTGAGTTTGTAATATTGCTTTTACCTTGTAAAATTGCCTTAATTTACAACAAAAAACTTATAAATTTTGTAATTTAATATAATATTTAATAAGAATTTTTAAAAATAAAATTAAGGTATTATTATGCAAGAAGTAAATCAAATTCAAAAGACTTTGCTTTTCATTGGTGATGAAGGTGCAGTATCAATTGATGCGATTGTTGATGGGGATTGCGAAACATTGTGGGCAAATCAAATGTCATTGGCAGAATTTTTCGATGTAGATGATTCCATTATTGAAAAACATTTAAAAAGGATTTTCAATGACGAAGAGTTATCTGAAGATGCCTCATCTGCTGAATTAACATATGAAATGGAAGATTATTCTATAATGACTGAAACCTTCTACAATCTTGATGTCATTATCTCAGTTGCCTACGGGGTAAAATCAAAAAGTGCGATACTTATGAGAAAATGGTTCATTAAACAATTGAGTGAATATCTAATCAAAGGATTCATTTTAGATGAGGAATCATTAAAATACGGTTCGGTATTTGGACAACACTATTTTGATAATCTGGTTGATGATGTTCGTGAGGTCAAACAGGCTCGTTTGGATGATTTGGGAGTTTAAATAATTCCATGAATCATCCTTAATGCATCCAGCAGTCCGTGACTGTATTCGATACATCCGAATGCAGTCCTCATGTCTTTTTTTTCAAGGTAATATTTTGAATCGTTCCAATAATCAATTGCCCTGTCGTAAACTTCCTTTTCCTTTCCTTCAAACTCAATGTGAGCTACTTGGTTTAAATTCCTCTCCAGTTTTGCAATGTCCTTTGCTATCTTTTCCGGGCTTTCAAGTTCACTCATTTCAACTGCCTCCATACGTGTAATATCCTTTGTGCGACGGTAAAGTATGATAAGATAACTAATAAATAAATCACATAGGTAAAGTAGATATCTCCAATAAAGTATCCAATCAATGCTCCAACCATTAAGATAATCATTCTGACTGCCCTTTCGGCAATTCCAATGTTGCACTCCGCTCCCTGTGATTCGGCTCTTGCACGAACATAACTCACAGTTATTGCAGAATGAATCGCCAAAATGCCGACAAACCAGTCGCAGTATCCTCCAAATATGATTCCAATATATATTATTGCATCTGCAAACCTGTCCATTGTGGAGTCAAGGAACGCTCCGAATTTGGATGATCTGTCATGGTATCTTGCAACTGCGCCGTCAACAACATCCAGAAATCCTGAAAACAGTATTGCAGCACATCCTAAAATGAGCATGTGGTTTGCAAATCCGTAAGCCGCAATGACCGCAACGAAGGGCGAGATTATGGTTACGATATTTGGATTGATGTTGAGATTTCGGGCAACAGGGTTCAGTATTTTTGTCAGTAGTGGTCTTAAACTTTGAAGCATAATTTATATTAAAGATTTTATATAATATAATTGTTAGGTAAGTTAAATGAAGATAATCAAAACCAATCTCAACGAATTTGATGAAAACATTATTGATGAGGCAATAAATGTATTGGCCCATGGAGGCATAGTGCTGTATCCTACCGACACTGTTTATGGGTTAGGCGCAAATATATTTGACGGCAGGGCTGTCAGAAGAATTTTCGATATTAAAAAGAGAAGTTATCTCAAGCCTCTCTCAATACTTGTCAGTGACGTTGGGGCTGTTGATTTGGTTGCAAAGGTTTCATTAAGCCAAAGGCAAACCATAAGCAAGTATCTTCCCGGACCCTACACGTTCATCTTAAACAAAAGAAAGATAGTTCCGAGATCCGTCACAAGCGGATTGTCACATGTCGGTGTCAGGGTTCCGGACTGTGAAATTGCACGAAGGCTTGCGGCAATTTTCCCGATAACCACTACCAGTGCGAATTTATCTGACGATGAAATGCTGTCCACTCCATCGGAGATTTTAAAGCAGCTTGACTGTGAAGTTGATTTGGTCATTGACGTTGGCGATTTAAGTTCAGGCCATCCTTCTTCAATCATCGATTTGACAGGATTTAAACCGAAGATAATAAGAAAATAATTGAATTTTTTTTGTTAAATTATATATTTTATAAAAGTCAATATTGTATCATGAAGGTATTGGCCAATTTTGAAGACAATCATAAAATCCCATCCGGTTCATCACTTGACGAACTGCTGGACGGGGGATTTGAAAAGGGCGTTATAACCCAGATATTCGGAGCTCCAAGTTCAGGCAAAAGCAACGTCACATTGGCTCTGGCGGTCAATGTTGCAAAAAACAATAAGAAAGTAATCTATATGGATACTGAAGGCGGAATCTCAATCGATAGGATAAAGCAAATTTCAGGACCTGACTTTTCAAAAGTTGCCAATAACATAATAGTTTTTGAACCCACCACTTTTCAGGAGCAGAATGACATCTTAAGGTCAGTTGACGTATGGCTTAGAAAAAACCATGAGGATGTTGATTTGATTGTTCTTGACTCTGCCGTTGCGCTGTACCGTGTCGATGACATGAAATCATATAAGCTGAGCAAGGAGCTCAGAAAACAGATTCATCTTCTCTCAAACATCGCCCGCAAATATGACATTGCGGTAATCATTACAAATCAGATTTATAATTCATTTGATGATGAGGGAAACAGCGAAGTCAAGGCGGTAGGCGGAGACATTATTGAATACATCAGCAAGGTCATTGTTAAGCTTGAACGTGGAGATGAAACCGATGAGAGAATTGCCACCTTGAAGCGTCACAGAAGCATTGCCGAAGGACGGCAAGTGACATTTTCCATCACTTCAAATGGCATTGTTTAAGATAATTTTATTAACAATTAAAAATATATATTTATTTTGGAATGTTTTAGTGTGATAATATGAGGGATAAGGATTTTGATATTAAACACCCGAAAAAAAAGTTTCAAAAAACTGAAAGGGTGCCTCCGGAAGGCTATGAATGTGCAAATGACTTTTTTGAAGACATGTATATGGACAAGGACATGATTTGGATGGGACAAAATACCAACCATTTGCATGGCGATACAATCTCCAATGCGATGATTGAAGCCATCCGGGAAAAGACATATTGCAAATATCCTGCCCCAGAAGGATTTTCAGAACTCAAACAGCTTATTTTGGACGACTTGGATTTCAAGGATCTGGAAGTGCTGCTCACCTCAGGTGCAACAGAATCATTATACCTTGTTATGCAGGCTCTTCTTGAACCTGAAGACAATGTCATATTGTCAGATCCGGGTTACTTCATCATCGGAGACTTTGCTAACCGTTTCGCCGGTGAAGTAAGGTACGTTCCAATATACTTTGAAGAAAATGACTATAAATTGACTCCGGATTTGTTAAGGCAAAACATGGATGAAAATACACGCATGGTTATTTTGATTGACCCGCTTAATCCATTGGGCTCCTCATACACTGAAGACGAGTTAAAAGAATTTGCAGAAATCGCAAAGGAAAACGATTTATACTTATTGCATGACATTACATACAAGGACTTTGCACGTGACCATTTCCTTGTTGAAAACTACGCTCCGGGTCAGACCCTGACAATATACAGCTTTTCAAAAATATTTGGAATGGCAGGTTTAAGAATCGGCGGTGTAATATCCTCAAAACCGATAATCGATGCCATCAAAAATGCTGTAGTCAATGATTTGGGAGTAAACATCATTTCACAGTATGGTGCAATCGCAGGTTTAAAATCAAAATCCCAATGGTTTGATGAAATGCGCGAAACCTGTTTTGAAAACCAAAGGCTTATCAATGAAATGATCGAACCTATTGAAGGAGTGTTCCTACCTGTCTATCCGTCTGATGCAAACATGATGGTAATAGATTTGTCAGGCGCAGGAATTGATCCTAAGGTAATGTCAAATTATCTCATTGAGAAAAAATTATTTACAAGGGAAGGGGAATACACTTCTGAAGACTTTGGAGACAGATACCTGCGTATCAGCTTCTCAATTCCAACAGACGAGATAAAGGTATTCTGCCAGGAATTCCCAAAAGCCGTAGAGGCCTTAAGAAAAAACTAGGTTAATGGTATGAGATTCAGGTATCATCAACCTACACCTAATTTTTATCAAATAGAAAATCCTCAAGAACCAAAAACAACCATCTCAGACG
This sequence comes from Methanobrevibacter sp., assembly GCA_030539985.1. Classification (GTDB taxonomy): domain Archaea; phylum Methanobacteriota; class Methanobacteria; order Methanobacteriales; family Methanobacteriaceae; genus Methanocatella. Next base: position 1,292 of record JAUNXD010000055.1, on the reverse strand, counting down.
CTCTTTTACAGGAATTTCAAGACATTGCCATTGCTTCCAGGTTTGCAGGTGTAAGCTATTCCAAACTAAGCGATGAATTTAAAAGCGAATGGAACATTGACTGGGACAATATAGTAATCCTTAAATATACGATGTCTGACGACATACTTAAAATGGATCCCTCAAAGGAAAAATGCAAATTGATGGATGAGGAATTTCAGGAATTCGGCATCAAAACATTTGCCCTGGCAGATATCTTAAGGGAATGTGGCTTTAAGGCCGATTTGATAAATCCTCTGGATGACAGGGTAAGCTTAAGGGCAATTGCCCTGCAGTCAAATGAAGCGGTCATTACCCGAAGCAACATGTGCATGTTCGAGGAAGGTTTGAACCTCGGCTTTTTCATGATAAAGACATCTATTGAAAATCTGCCATTTAAAAGTGAAAATTCCCTTGAATGGGTTAGGGATTACTGTTCTACCTGTGGCGTATGCATTGACAGATGTCCTGAAAAGGTATTTGATGAGGAAGGCAACTTTTTAAGAAAACAGTGCACTGCACACCGTGAGGGATGCAGCAAATGCATAACTTTCTGTCCTTTTTACAAAAGGGGTTATGATAAAGTCAAAAAAAGATATGGGAGAATGAAAAAATGAATGATAAAATAGCTTTGGTTTCATGCAGCGGATTAAGTCCGTTAGGTTTGGTTGTAAGGGCGGCCAGTGTAGAATTGGCTTTGGAAAACGAAAATATTGTTGCAGCATGCATCACAGAATATTCCGCTCAACCAAATAACTGCTCACCAATACTTGATGATGCAAAAATAGTGACAGTGACCGGCTGCGGGGATGATTGTGCATCAGTAATTTTAAATGAAAAGAATGTTGAATCAATTAAAAATATCTCAGCTGATGCTGTAGTAAAAGCATATGATTTAAATCCTTTGGATGCCGTAAGGCTTGACGGAGATGGCGAAAAGGCAGTGACAATACTTAAAAAATATATTTTAAAGGAATTGGAAAATATTTGAAATTAAACTTTTTTAACTTCAACATTTTCAAAAGATTCAATTTCATCAAATTTATTGTTTAGAAGTAGTAAAACAATTTCTAATGCTTTTCTGATTCCATCTTCGGATCTTTGGAATAGTTCTTCACTATTATTCTCACATAGGTTTGCATAAACGTTGGTTGTAGTTGTAATTTTATATTCATCGCTGATAATGCATATTCCTCCACGACCGATTCCTGCTGTTGTTGCGATAGAAATGTCGCAATCACTTAAATCTTTTACAGCTTGAGCCATGATTTTGC
>JAUNXD010000284.1 GCA_030539985.1 Methanobrevibacter sp. | reverse complement strand
ATACTTCTTAGATTAATTAAATAATGTCAAATCAATAGTTAAACAAAAAAATAGACGATTTCATACAAATATTAAAATATTATATACTATAATATACAAATTTAGTCATACCTAAAAGGTGAAAACATGAAATTAGTGGAAAAATTTGAACCGATGATAATATTTATTTCGATAATTCTGGGACTAATATTATCCAATATAAGCTTAATCGCACATAATACCGATTATTTAATAACAGTATTTTTGTGCCTAATGCTTTTCGGACTGTTTTTGGAAATACCCTTATCCAAGTTAAAAAACAGCTTTAAAAATGTTAAATTCAGTCTGACAAGTCTGATAATTAATTTCATATGGACACCATTGTTTGGATACTTTTTAGGTTCACTTTTCCTGAAAGGAAACATTGACGTTTTGATAGGATTTTTCATGCTGATACTGACTCCCTGCACAGACTGGTATTTGATATTTACCAAACTGGCGAAAGGAGATTTGGCGCTGAGCTTATCAATCCTTCCGATTAATTTAATACTGCAGATTGTTCTGCTTCCGATATATCTTGTAATCTTTTTTTCAAATGGAATCAGCCTGGATTACCCTCAACTTGCATATTCTCTTTTAATCGTTATTGTTATTCCTTTTGTTGCATCCCAAATCGCCAAATTCATTTTAAATGATGACCATATTGGAAAAATCAGTTCACTGCAAACCTATTTTTTAGCGCTTGCAGTAATGTGCATATTCGCATCACAGGGCGACTTGCTGTTAAAAAATTTGGACTCAATTGTGAAAATATTCATTCCACTGATTATCTTTTTTGGCGCAAATGCAGTCATTGACCTATTGATAAGCGAAAAAATCAACTTCACCTATCCCGAATATGCCAGCCTCACAATGACCACACTGGCTCGTAACTCACCATTGGCATTGGCAATAGCAATCAATTCATTTCCAGGACACGAGCTAATCTCAATAGCCCTTGTAATCGGCCCTCTGATAGAATTGCCAATATTATATGTCGTTTCCAAATTCTGCTTAGGGGTTAAAAACACCAGACTGTTTTTCGTCTGCAATTACAACTTCTAAAGAATCATCAATGCATACTGCTCGAATAATTTAAACAAAACCGGAACATGGAGGATTATAGAAACAGTGACCAATAAGAATATCATGCTCAATCCAAAGTTTCTAAAAACCTTTTTTGAAGATAAGGGAGCAAATATCTTTATTCCGGCAGGAGTGAATGAATCAAGTATCACATGTGAAAACAATCCCAAAAACAGTGCCAAAACAATTTCAATATAGGTAATTTCTGCAGTCGGAACTAGAAAAAGCGAAATGAAAAACAAAGGAATGAAAACCATAAGCACCTTCTTATTTAAAAACAAAAAGCTTAAAAGGGCAATTAAAATTGCCATCACCAGATATTGATTGTCCAAAAGAGTGACTGCACTGACCAACTGAAAGGCCCAAATCATAATCAGGCCAACAGCCGAAGTTAAGGTTAAAACACCGAAAATGGAATGTGTAAAGCTTCTGTGCTCTGAAAAATAAAATGTAACTCCTAAAAAGACAATAATCAATCCAATATAATAAGGTAATTTAAGGATGTAAAGTGAAATGAACACTATCAATCCCAAAATAATCATCTTATAAACGTTTTCCTGTTTGAATTCATGGTCAAAATCCGGAATATTTGCACCAATTAACGTCAAAGCAATTAATAGAGGATTGTGAAAAAACATCAATGAGAGTATAACCGCAAATATCGAATGACCCTTATAAGACGACACTTTAATCACCTTACTTAAAAATAGAAGTTACTTATTTAAATGATTAATGAGAGAGCATTTGCAAAGTATTTAAATTCCAAAATAATCTAAAAAACTTTTCATTTGAGCAAATGATTTTTCCACACTGCCCCTAACAACATTTCCAAACGGACATAAAACCTCGCAGGTAACCGCCGGAACATTCTTTAAATTGCAAACGTCCTCAACAGCCCCCTTGTAAGATGATCCTGCAAAGTCAAATGCAATTATTTCAGATCCCACATTTTGAGAAATATAGTTTGCTATCAGATAGCTTTCGGCAGTAGGGGATTTTGATGAAAAAATGGATTCTATTCCCGGAGTTGAATTGA
>JAUNXD010000283.1:1143-2147 GCA_030539985.1 Methanobrevibacter sp. | reverse complement strand
CTGCTTAAACAGGAAATTTTCAGAAATACTTATTGCCATGATTCCTCCATTTTTAAGCGAATCGACCAGATTAAGTAAAAACAGGAATTCACTATCTCTAAGGGACTCATATTGACCTGTAAAATCAATTGCCGAATCGTTTTCAATGTTGATTTTATCCACAAGATTTTCCAGGGCATTGTTCAATTCAGCATCCTGTTTAAATGAATCTCCATCCATTCCAAATTTTTTCAACAAGAGATCTTCAAGTTCACTGCGTTTGCTTCTTTTAAGAATTTCCCGGTTCTGGTTGATGTTTGAAGAGTAGTAATTCTTAATGGCAATAGGTATTCTTGATAAGATAACATCAAATGATGTACCATTTATGTCTATTGAATCCAGGGCATCTTCATGCTTTAAATAAACATTGTTTAGTGTGAAATTGTTTATGAAAAATTTAACAATTGTATAATGATAATTCAGTTTGGTTGCATCCTTACCGTAACAATATCCCAAATCATAACCTATACTTTCATATAATTTCATGATGGATTCGCCATCCTTTATGAATGGGTCATAAGCACTTTCAATGGATTTTTTCTCAGTTAAAATGATTTTTGTTAAAATTTGTGTGATGTATTCCGGGTTTGAGCTGATATGCATCAGTCTTGATGCTGAAAGTATATTGAATAAGTCCTTGAATTCCAAAACATTTTCAAAAAAGTTCAATTGGGAGATCATGTACACCAGTTCTCCAACGTCCTGAGCCTCTTTTTCATCAAATTTAAATGCATCGATTTCATCAATCGTTTTGAAGAAATCCTCAAAATATTCCAAATTATGATATTCTGAACTGAATTTCACATTTTCGGGAAATACTTTTAAAAAATATGATAAAAAACCTGATTTCAGGTAATTGTCATTAACGACTTCTTCAATGAATGCATCTGATTTTTTAATATAAAATCCATTTAATTTTAATGAATCAAAGCTTATGATTTCCTGATAAGCATCATTTTTATAAG
>JAUNXD010000283.1:0-1133 GCA_030539985.1 Methanobrevibacter sp. | reverse complement strand
ATGACATCTGAACAGTACTTATATAAAAAAGTATAAAGGAGAATATAGTCTGTTTCTGGAGGCAAATCATATTTTCTTGATTTGGACATCAAGCGTCTCAAGATGGATGAGTTTGTTAATTTCTTATCTTTCATGTGCCATCACCCCATAAATCATTCAGTATTGCCTCTTTGAGGTGCCTGTCATATTCGACCTTGCGCTGGTCTTCGAATATTTTATCATTGATTGTGTTTAGCAGTTCTCCGTATTTGATTTGTGTGTTCAAATCAGGAATGTTGAGTTTGAGTTGTTTTATTTCTTTAAGTGAAGTGTGAGGCATTTTACCGCTACCTCCAAGTTCATGAAGTTGTTTTTTAATATGAGCATTTGTTAGCATATGTGCAATGAATTCAGAATCATATCCCTTTTTAAGTCGGATTATTGCAATCCTATCACTTATCACAAGGTTTGGCTCTTTAACGCATACCACATCATATGGATATGTCATCTTCATTAACACATCGTTTTCTTGTGTGAAATACCTTTCTTTAAAGTTATCATTTAGGTTTACTTCTTCAAAATCGGATAATTTTCCATCCCCTTTTATGGATCTTTGAACTATTATTTTATATTTCTTTCCGCTTTCATCCAAGTACCGCCTGTATGAAAGCCCGGAAATTATTTCAGCTATATCATTCAATATTCTTTTTTGCATTTATATCGCTTTGAAGAATTTTTTTGAAAATGGTGGTTGAATGAGCATTAGTTTTGGTGGTGAGACAAAACTAAGCTATTGGTATAATCCTGACACGTCATCAAGTAGCGGTGTTTCATCAGGCATTTCTGACGGGTCGATTTTTTCTGTGGAAACTCCACCAATTACACCAACACTTTGAATGTTATCTTTCAAAACAGCAGTTGAAGTGATTCCTGGTCCTTGTGGTGACAAAACAAACAAGTCAAGGAATGTTTCATCTTCACCAACAATGAATGCCGGTTCAATAGCCTCAGATGCTTTTGTTTGAACTTTGATTAAAATATGCTTAGCTTCATTTTCTTCATCAATGCCTATTTCTTTTCTGATTGTTTCATCCAAATCTTTAACTTTTTCGCTCCAATTAATTTTTGAGTTCATATTGTTACCTCTTTTATTT
>JAUNXD010000282.1 GCA_030539985.1 Methanobrevibacter sp. | reverse complement strand
AAAAGGAAAGTGGACACCAATATATATTCTTGAAAACGCTATCAGTATTGCAAATGCTATTAATGCAATGGAAAGGGTTATGTTTTCACGCAATGTCCACACCAGAACGGTTATTATGCTTGTGGTCGATGAGGTATGTCCTGATGGAAATGAATTCGGTTCGCTTGGTACTGTAAGCTGGCGTACATGATCAAGAACGGCAAATGGCCTTGGACTGTGGTAAGTCAGTTTCAAACATGCGGCAATTATGCCTGATAAAATCAGGGAATATAAGCATAATTTGGCTATTTTCAGATATCTTTCCTTTTTGTAATGCCTTAAAATCAGAATTGCAATTATGCATGCTGCAAGCAGAGTTAAAAATCCTCCGCAGTCACTTAAATGTGGCATTATAATATCAAAAAGTGGATTTGCCAGGTCATTATTAATAAAATAGAATAAATCAATGTTTAGACTCATCAGTATTATTTTCAATGCGATGAATTAAATATATTCTCATTTTCACACTTGAGAAGTGACAAAATATTTAAATAGATTTAAAATATATTTTTAAATACAAAATATTAGGAGGATTCTATTATGGCTGATAAAAAAGCACCTGCAGAAGGCTGGCCGGTAATCAGTGGTGATTACATTGTCGGTGACCCTGAAAGTCCGGTTGCTGTAACAACCCTTGCTTCTCACATTGAAGCTGAACTTTCAGGAGCGGCTATTGCAGGACCATGCAAGACAGAGAATTTGGGTATTGAAAAAGTAGTTGCAAATATTATTTCAAATCCTAATATTAGATTTTTAATTTTGGCTGGTGCGGAAGTGCAGGGTCACATTACAGGTCAAAGTTTCATGGCTTTGCATGAAAATGGTGCAGACCCTGACAAAAAGAAAATTATCGGAGCTACCGGGGCAATTCCGTTTGTTGAAAATGTGCCTTTGGAAGGTGTTGAAAGGTTCCAGAATCAATTGGAGATTGTCAATTTAATTGACACTGAAGATATTGGGGCAATTCAATCCAAAATCAATGAATGTGTTGAAAAGGATCCTGGTGCTGTTGAAGAAGATCCGATAGTTATGGAAGTCGATGAGGAAAACCAGAAAATGGTTATCGTCAAAGACAAAAAGGACAAAAAGGAAGCTGAAGAATAATTTTCAGCTTTTATCCTATTTTTTTTAAAACTGTTTTACTTTTTTTTAGATTTTTCACTGGCGTGCAAAATCACTTTCATGTTTTTTCTTAGAATATGCAATAAAAAAGCATAACTTTATATACTATGACACAGATATAATTACTTGCAGCAGTTTTAGATTGTATTTTTTTAAAAAATTTATAAATAAACAAAAGTTTTATATACTATTACATACAATCTATTATTGCAATTAGTATTTTCTTTAGAAAAATACATTCAACCAAGAATGTTTATTTCTAAAAAATGTAGTCGAACGCCACCACAGTAAAGTGGAAAAAAATCAAAAGCAGGTGATAATATGACCCATGACCATTCAATTAACTGGAGCGACAAAGTAAAAAGCCTTGACAAAACCATCAGGGATGAAATCGGCATCGAAGGTGAAAATGAAGCCAAACACATCCTGATTAAAGTACAAACCAAGGCAGCCGACCCTATTGAACCGGCATTTATAGTAGGTGAAGATGAACTGTTCCTGGATTTATTTGTCCTTTCACCGCAGGGACCTGGAATAACATCAACAACAGTTCTAAAAGACAACATCCAAAGCATTGGAGTAATCGGAGGAGTGTCCGCTGAAAAAGTAGATTCATCAGACGTTGTAGAAACTCCGCTTATAGACGAGCTTGATGCACTTTACCAATAAAAATCATGACGCATAATTTAATTAAACCAAAAAATGCGTGCTTGTTTCAACCATCACACGTGATGTGGATTTCCACATCACCCAAAAACCCAAAGAGGCACAAACATGAACAAAGTAAAACTAGCGGATATTGCGGAAGTCTTCACCGGGCTTTCATACAGGCGATATCTTGACATGCAAGGAAAAGAATATGACATAATAGTGCAAAGATCAATTAAAAAGGATGGAATCCTCGAAGACTTTGAAAAAGTAAACCTGAAATCCGAAAACATAAAACCACACCATTTAACCAAAAAAGGGGACGTGCTCATGAAAATGCCAT